>CAZEFV010000024.1:496-9433 GCA_964511595.1 uncultured Candidatus Peribacteria bacterium | reverse complement strand
TTGGCAGGAAGAAAAATCCTTTTAAATTGATAGTTTTCATTTGGGTTCCCCTTACTTGCTTGCTCAGAAATCCATGGTCCTCATGGATAAGGACCGCCAAGCATCTTAGATACTTTATCAAATGCTTCTCCAGACGCATCATCCAGCGTCGAAGCTAGTTTAGTAATCTCAAAAAATGTATTTGCTTCAGAATTTTTTGTCTCCTGAGAGACGAGATAGAGATCATTATGTCCCCCTGATGCAGTCAAGATAACTAGAGGAAAAGCGATATCTGATATCTTCCTCTCTAGTAAAATCGAAAAAATATGTCCATGAATATGATTAACAGGTACAAAAGGTTTGTCAAAATACTCTGCAAGCATTGTGCCAACTGCACTTCCTACTACGAGAGATCCTGGTAATCAGGGATGGGTAGTCGTAGAGATAAAATCCACGTTCTGGATCTCGTCTCGTCCGATCTCTTGGAGCAGAGCAATGATTTTTTCGCTATGGAGACGGGAGGCAATCTCGGGTAATACTCCACCGTATGGTGTATGCTCAGCGATCTGAGAATACGCTATCAATTTTTCCACAGTAAAAACACCTTCATCCGTATAGGAAATGATAGCTAGAGAAGTATCATCACAGCTGGTTTCTATCGCTAAAGTTTTCATCAGAGTGATGATAGCGATTTGGTAAACTCTTTTCAAGGGAGAAATCAAAAAAACGCCTTACCATCTCGTCACAAATACGGGACGAAATGATAAGACGAGTGTCTATCAGTTAATTCTCTCGTTCAAGTGTTTTCTTCCTCAGATAATGATCAAGAGGATAAAAAACCAGAGATCCTATCAGACCAGAAATAACCACAGTGCCCAAAAGGGATAACGCAATATCTTTATCAATAAAGATACTCACCATTACAGCGAGACATGCAGTAATCTCTATCGAGAGAGTAAATAATACAAGCCATGCAAAGCGATCCTTCCGGATGCCTAAAACAATTGCCAAAAATACAAAGATACATATCCCTATAATAATCATGTTCATCATTTTTTTATTTTCCTTTTTTTTGAGACAATCCCTAAGTATAGTCAAAATATAAAAAAAGTCAAGAGGAATATTTTGTTGCAAACACCAAGAGATTCCATAAACAGGAGATATGACTCCAAAAAAATTCTGAATAGAAAATAGTAAAAAAAGGCGGAAAAAAATCGATATTGCTTGTATCGTTTTCCCAGTACTGCTTTTTTTATCTTTTTGTTTTTTTGCGATGTACTCAGGAGTGAGTAAACTAGTCTTTTCTGAGGATAAAATAGATCTTTTTACGAGAGAGTTGTCGCAGATTTCTGCATATTTTATGCCTGTAGATAGGACATTAGCTCAGAAAATACTCATTCTAGATCAAGTAGTACAATCTTATCTCTCTGGAGAAAATGTTTTACAGTCCAAAACCGCACAAATCGATGACCTCTGGCTCTATTTCATACAAAATAAAGAATATCTCGCCAAAGTGGGATTTGAAAATTACGTTCCGATGATGGATTTTCTAGCACAGCTATACAATTACAAGGAAGAAGTATATCAGTTGTTAGGTAAAGATCAGCCTTTTCATTATCTCGTTTTATTACAAAATGGGAATGAAAAGAGACCTAATTGAGGTTTCTTTGGGTCATTCGCTTTCATTACTTTTGATGGAGGACATATCAAGGATTTGCAAATTATAGACTCATATTTGCCGGACTATGTCGCTCCTAATACACGTCTGCCAGCTCCAAAATGGTTTACAAAAGCATTTGGAGAGCCACAAATCGGATTTATTGCAGGAAATAAATTTGGGTTCACCGATATGGATGGGAAAAATCTGAAACTGTTATTCGAAAGAATGGTAGGAATAGAAGCTCAACCTGCTAGAATCCAACAGATGTTTTCCGAAAAAGATCGAAAAATGATCAAGGATAAATACGTGAAGGGGGTTTTCTTCCTCAATTCAAATCTGATTTCTCAACTTTTCCCAGGATTTGAAAAGAAAATGCGAGAATGGCAGTTTATCAACGCGACTATCGACCTCATTAGAGGGAGTGAACAGAGCAATAAGAAAGAGATATATATCCAGCAAATTAATGACTATTTTCAGTCACAAAAATTTACGATTTTGCAGAATTTAATCAATCAGCGAGTCGAAATCCCAGCAAAAAACTACTTACAACTCTATTTATCCAATGTGAGCTCCGGATTTCAGACCTTTCTCAAACAAAATAATCTCCTCAATAGCTATTCATCAGAAAAAATTTATATGCGAGATGTAAATTACGCAAATAATAAATCTGATCAATTTATGAAAAAAACTGCACAATTGTTTGATGCAGAGGGAAATTCGTTATTCACTACACAGGGAGATATTCTTGATGTATCTCAGATATGAGGAATCGAAAAAGGAAAAAAATACCGTTTACAGATTTCCTATAACTTCTCAGTAGAGGAAAGGTATATCGCCTTTATCCGCGAGTTGGAAACAAAATATAAGATAAAGCTGACTCCGAGAGAAGAACATATTCTCGTCATAAAACCCCTATTATACGAGTGAGAAACTGAGTTACATCGATGGGCAACTAGAGGAATGGTCTATTTCCCGGTAGGAACAGAAATCCTCCGTTTTGAGGGGGATGCAAAAATCTCTGGAGAATTCTTTCCAGAATTTGCACAAGGTGCATGGTATCGCATCTCTACAGAAAATAAATATGCAAATCTCACAGAAAATATACGATTTAAAATGTAATAATTTTATTTTCACTTTAAATGATAATGAACGATTATCTAGCTCTGCTTCAGTGATATTATAAATTTCTGCTTCTAGGAAAATTTTTTGAAGATCAGGCAAAAAAAACTGAATTAAATCTAGATCATAATCTCGAAATAAAAACAGGAGAAAAAACGAAATTTACGATGAAATCGAGTCAGATTTCTTCTCTTTTGAGTGAAATTCATAAGCATCCTGATGCAAGAAATGTGTATGGATATCTCACAGAAGTTTCCGCATTTAGAGGGATTTTCTCGATAATGAGAGAAATGATCGAAAAGCTTCCTACGTTTCGTGCTCATCTGCAGCAGGTGTTGTGAGAGGAATATTTCGCTTTTGAACAGGTGATTCGTTTTCTCAGAAATGTGCTCAGTCATTCAACTACACCATCTCTTTTGATTCAGTTAGCAGATTTTGATAAACAAAAAGATTTTCTCAAATCTCAAAAAGAAAAAAAACTGAATTTAAATTTCGTGTATGCGCAACATATCAAAGAGCGAAAAGGATCTGAAGAGTATGCTTGCAAGGTAAGTTTAGATCTCTTCAAAATACAGCCATTGACGCCTTTGGATCAGGTGATTTCATTGCATCAGAGATATGTACTAGCAGAACTCTGCTTTAATATGACTCAAATTATATTGATGAGGACCAGAATAAAAAAAATCACCAACAATAAACAGAAAATTTGCAAAAAGAGAGAGAAACACGTATAATAAGAAGATTCTTTATCTTTTGCAATTCGAGATGAAAGTGTTATTCCCTCAGCATATTAAAAAATGATTTTTTACTGGGTTTACCATCAGTATTTTGTGATTCAATATTTCTATGATTCAGATGTTTTTGATGGCTATCGGAGTAGTAATTGCTTTAGCGACATTTAGCTCTTTTTCAAAAGCTAATGCAAAAAATTTAGGAGTGATTGTAGCAATTCTGATTCTTATGGTATTTGCTTTTGTCACGTTTTTCAGAGTATCAGAGATGAATCTTGTAGAGTTTATTAGTAAGAAAATTAAGGATATTTTTTTGGATACGACACAAAAATATCAAACCAATACCAAGAAATTCCATCCAACAGATATTTTGATAGCAAAATCCCGTCAAAGACAAACAAAACAAAAAATCGAGATCAAAAGTTGAATAGATCCCGATCAATTGAGTAAATTAAGTAAAGGTGGTCTCATATAACTATTTAATGGCAAGAACTTTTACATCTTTTCTTGAGTTATTAAGTCTCATTTTCCCAGTCTCTCCTACAGCCTTTCCTCTGATAGCTTGTCCAATAGGTGATTCCAATGAAATCGCGATTTCTCCATCTTTGATGTTGATTTCCCCACTTCCAACGATGACTACATCATAAGGTTTGTCATCCTCTACTTGGAGAGTAACTTTAGATCAGAATTCTACAATTTTGTTTGATTTTTTCTTTTCAGAAGTTGTATCATCAATAATCTCTACATTATCAATCAACTCTTCAATCTCTTTCATTCTAGAGTTAATAAAATCTTTCTCTTCTAGAGCAGACTTATAGTCAAAGTTTTCAGAAAGATCACCCATTTCTTTCGCTTCTGCGAGAATTTTAAGCGTTTCTGGGAGTTTATTCTGTTTGAGGTCCTTTAACTCATTTACGAGTTTCTCATATCCTTCTCTTGAAATTTTTTTTGAATCTGCCATAGGTAGATAGTAAGTAGGAGATAAAAATATTATTTAAACAAGTTTTTCCATCCAAAGAACCCTAACATATGTCTTTTTCGTTTATCGAAAGCGTGAGTAACAAGATCTGTTGCAATTTTGAACCCTTGATGAGATTGTGTAATAAACTTTTCGCCATTGGTACTGAAAAGAAAATCAGCTTCATATTTTCCTTGTTTATTCTTGATAATAGTATATTCAATGATCACTTTTGCATCAGGATTTTTAGTGTATACTTTCTTAAGGATAGCTTGAGACTTGTTAGAAAGCTGATGTTGTACAAGTTTTTTGATGTCAGCTTGCATTACTTCCGATACATCTACAAATCTTTCTTTTAGTTCAGTTACTTTTAGAAGTTCTTCTGTCATGACAGTATATATTATTAAAGAAATAAAGAGCATAGCAACTCGCCCAGTGCTATTGTAAATAATGTAATCAAATACTCTCCGGTTCACACTTTAGAGATGCTGAATAACAACTATAGAATAGTGAACTGGAAATAAAAAGCAAGATGATTTTTTGTCTTGATTTTTAGACTTACTTCAGTACTTTTCGATAAAGATAGGGAACTCACTTCCCCAAAAAATAACTTTTAGTATCCCACTCCTTCTACTTATGCAACTCTCTCTAGCAAATAAATACCGTCCTCAGACATTTGACGCCATGATAGGACAGCATCATATTATAGGTATCCTTAAAGCGAAAATGCAATCTAGTCGTGATTCATTACAAAATTATTTATTGACAGGACCTAGAGGTACAGGGAAAACTACTTCTGCCAGAATTTTAGCAAAAGCGATCAACTGCCTCAATCCTCAAGATGGAAACCCCTGTAATCATTGTGCTAATTGTCAGACAATCAATGAGAATAAAACGCTGGATTACGTTGAGATAGATGCAGCTTCTCATACGGGAGTAGATAATATCAGAGAAGAAATACTAGATAAAGCACTCTATCCGCCTACCGCACTCAAAAAGAAGATCTACGTGATCGATGAAGTACATATGCTTTCAAAGGGAGCGTTTAACTCTCTCCTCAAAACTATTGAAGAACCCAAAGGAAATGTTTGCTTCATTTTAGCTACTACGGAAATCCAAAAAGTGCCAGACACCATCGTTTCGCGTTGTCAGACCTTTTTGTTCAAAAAAGTCTCGGAGCAGGAAATCGCAGATCATTTGGAAGAAATTTGCAAAAAAGAATGATTTGAATACGAAAAAGACGCTCTTCATCTCATTGCAATGATTTCGGATGGAGGAGTACGCGATAGCATAAAATATCTTGATCAAGTGAGTATTCTTGGGAAGATTACTACGGAAAACGTCTCTAAATTTCTCTGAATCGTTTCAGAATTAACTATCCAACAATTTCTCCAAATAGTAAAAAAAGGAGAAAAAAAACAGATTTTTGATGAGATCGATCGTTTAAACGAACAAGGAATTGATCTTTTCCAATTCGCAAAACAAATAATCGGGTTTTTAGATAGACATTTGCTCGAAGATTCAGTCTTTTATTTGTCGGTAGCTGAGATATGTAGTGCAATTTTGAGACAGGTAAGATATTATCCTTATCCTGCTGTAATATTCAAGATGGAACTGGCTCATTTGTGCGAAAAAGACATTTCTCAGTCTTCAATGCCAAGAGCAACAATATCTGAATCTTCAGTGCCAACTCTCTCTTCTTCAACTCCAATATCTAGCGCCCATAATTGAGAATCTCAAAAAGAAATTAACATTTCTGAATCTTCCACGGCAGAAATACATTCTCCCAAAGAAAATATGTCCGAACAAAATAACCCACGGAATCAGCTTTTACAAGCACTTCCTCCCAGTACACTAAAGTCCAACCTCCAAGAACATGCAATCCTAGAAAAAATAGAAAATGGTACAGCAAAACTTATCGTTACCAACAAGATAGCAGAAATCTCTTTGCAAAAACAGGAAAATAAAGCTGAAATAGAAAAAAAACTGTCAGAAATTCTAGGAAATCCAACAGTTTTACAGGTCATTTTTGAGTCTAAAGAAGCCTATTTTGCGAGAAATCTAGGATTTTAATTTCAAAGAATCCAGCCTAGCTTGAATAGCTTCCTTCCCTCCAACATCCTTTTCGATTTTTTTTAAAATTTGATGAGGACGAGTTCCATTTTTATGTCAAGCAATCGCATTTAGTCTATTAAAAATATCATAGGTACGCCATTTATTATTTCATTCTAATGAGAGTGACTGATTCTTGGAGTAGAAGTCTTCGTAGAGGTCTTTCGCTAAATTCGCAGCAATTCTTGAGTAAGAAGACGCTCCTGATTCAAAAAGTGAATCTTTTTTCACGAAAAGCTTTTTCGTAACGATAGTCCAAATACCTTCAATATTTTTTTGTTTCGCGAATTCATTTAAAAGGATGTTTAAAGTTCTTTTTCAAGCATTTGGGTGATCTAGGAATTGATTTAGATTCCATCCAGGATGACTAGGAGTAATCGGTGTGCTGATAGTTGAGAGTTTGTGATATTGTATCATTTTCTCCAAGAGAGATGCAAGCAATCAGTCAGGATATTCTTTGTTATTTAACGCATAATCGGGGTCCAAAAGCGCCTCAATAAGATTGGGATGAAGCCCGGTGCTTAACAAGGTCTTTCCATCCAAAACTTTATTTACAAGAGAATTTTTGCTTGCAAACACATTAAGAGGAGGGTGATCACTCATGTTAATAATTTCTTGCTTAGTGAAGCAACGCTCTTTAGAATTATCTAAAGTTTCTTGAGTGACCTTTTTTTCAGATTTTTCAAACTGCTCAAGATCCTGTGTCTCTTCCGGAGTAAAGATTTGATCCAGCTTTTCAAAAAAAACATGCTCATACGATGCTCCAAAATTCTGTTCTTGATCAGTTGAAGTCCCTAATTTTTCGAATGTACTCATGGTGAAAGTATGGATTAAAAAAATAAACTAATGCATATATTATGTTTTTATTTATTCATTTGTCAACTTTTTGACCTTTTTTTTATTTTTTAGATTTGAATTTATGAGGCAGATGGATATAAGGAAAATAAATCAGATTTTTATTCCTTTTGTCTAGGCTTATGAAAATTTCTATTGAATTAGCAAAGTTGATTGAGGTAGTAGATATTGCAGCACGTTTTGTCAGCAAAACCTCTACACTTCCTATCCTACAAAACCTTTACCTAAAAGCGTCAATTGACACATTAACCTTAAAGGCAACAGATATGGAAAAATATGTAGAAATAGAAATTCCTTGTACTATTTCTCTCGAGGGAGCTATCACCATAAATGCAAAAATGTTTCTAGATTTATTAAGAGCTATGGAAGAAGAGATCATTGAGATTTCTGTAAACTCTCAGTCACATCAGATGCAACTTCGTAGTGCAAAAGATACTTTCGAGATCAACGGAATCCCAGCAGGGGAGTATGTAGCTTTGCCGGAAGTCCCTCAGACAAATATGGTAAATCTCGATACACAAAATTTTTTACAAGGAATTGATCACGTGGAATATACCATCACAGAGAAGAATTTTTCCCCTGTACTTACAGGAGTATTGATGAAGACAAAAACAGAATGAACAGGGAAAAAACTCGTGTTTGTAGGAACGGACTCTTTCAGAATTGCAGAGTTTAAGGTTGCTTCGACGGTTGATTCAGATTTTTCTCTTATTATTCCAAAAGTTGCAATCAATGATGTGAGATCTATTACAAAATTTGCGGTTGATAGTGAAATTCCCGAGATGACGATGAAGTTTTCTGAAAATCTGGTTGCTTTTGAATATCAGGTATGAACAATTAAAATTGTAGCTACCACTTTACTAATTCAGTGATCATTCCCTGATTATGAAAGAGAAGAAATTATGCCTAGTCATTTCAATACCACAATTTTAGTAGACAAAACATTATGTGAAAAAGCAATTAAAAAAATCTGAATTCTAACCAAAGATATCAATAACTATATACAAGTAGAAACTCAATCAGATGGTATTATCATTTCTTCTGGATGAAAGTCAGATAAAGGAGCTGGAATCACAAAAATTAATGCAATTATCGAAGGAGAAAATTTGACATTCGCTCTCAATGGAAGGTATATTACTGATTTTATTAAAGTGATGACCTCTGATGAAGTTAATTTCCATTTAGTCGATCATCAAAAGCCGATGATTATCACAGATAAAGGAAATGATACATATAAATATGTGGTAAGACCTTTGATCAACAATTAAATCAATGTATAAAAAATCGTTTACTCTTATTGAACTTGTGCTAGTAATGACCATGATTAGCCTCCTAATTGTGGGGCTAATGTCATTTTTTTCTGATCGTACTACAAGGCAGAAATATCAGGCTGAAATCTGTTTCAATCAGCTTTCTCAGCAAATCGATAATTTTGTGAATGCAGCACTTATGGGTAAGAAATTAACCATTTCTTTCTCTCCTACAAAGGAAGAATTCCCAGATTATTATGAGATTTCTCCTGA
>CAZEFV010000024.1:0-486 GCA_964511595.1 uncultured Candidatus Peribacteria bacterium | reverse complement strand
TGATACCGTAGAGAATGCTATATTGTTCAACTATCGTACTTGAGGGAAAAGTGCTCAGTATATGAAAATGGTATTGAGTGGGCAATGCAGTCAGCCAGGTCTCTATTTGGCAATGACCGGCGCAACGTTCAATAATCTAGTTATGAATAAATGATTTCGTAAGTTACAACCCGGAGAAAGATCTGCTTTCTTCCTCTCTTGAACTACCGCTCAACCCTTTACTGGGGAAGTCCAATTTCGTTTATGTGTAAAAAATACGGAGGGAACTTCGTGTTTTCGTGATGTAGGTAGACGATATGTAGATACGAGAGTGCAGGCGATTTTTCCACAAAGATGTCAGTTTTATTCATTGGCAGATAAAAATAGATGTCAGCAACGAGAAGGCTCTTAGAGACCCTAAAAGGTAGTGAATATCTGAGTTTTTACCATTTAATGAAATATCCAGTTCCGAGACAAAGAGAATGGTTTATAGATGAAAAGATATCT
>CAZEFV010000023.1:8396-9922 GCA_964511595.1 uncultured Candidatus Peribacteria bacterium | reverse complement strand
GAGAGGTGCAGCTCGTGGATATGATGAGAAATTGGATTATCTCCTTAGTAATTTAAGTGACTATAGCTATTCACAGTTTTCCTCTCAAAAAAGTCTCGCGAAACAACTTGCAAAATCTGATAAACAGGATTTTATTTCTGCACATCAGGGGAAATTGGTGTTAGATAAAGATATTCCAGCGGGGTGCCTCGGATGGTACAACTTACTAGATAATTTGAGTTTCGCTAACAATTTTCCAACAGCATTAACGATTGCTGTGCGACATAGAGAAACTACCTGTGGATATGTACTGCCTAAAAATGGAGATGGCCCTTTCCAAATTATTAGCAAAGAGTATGGTAGTGGTGCAATTACAGAAGAGGTATTTGTACAAACTGTACAAGATTTTCTAGACTTTGCTCGTAATAAAATTCAGCGATACAATAAAGCGAATCAAAAAAGCTGACACCAGATCTCTCTCAATTATACGTGAGCTAGCTTGATAGATTTGCTCAGATTCTCAGCACTGTACAATGGACTCAGCGGATCTTCCGTATATGGAGAAATTCTTCCCATGTCTCCAAAATATTTTCGAGAAGGATATACTAATGAAGTATGGACTGGAGATGCAGCAAAGGACGGATTGTTTGCAACATATCTGAAAGTAACGAATTGGGAGCTTACTCACTAATACTTAACATCCTTTCCAATCGGTATGTCGCTCTTGTTCAGGGTATCTACGCTCAAATTCCTTTGCTGCGGATTTGTGTAGAGAGGGTCGTTTCTCTCCTTTTTTTGCTCCAACGAGTGAAGCTAGCATACAACGGCAGGCGTTTGGGTATACTTTTGTTTTCATCTCGAGAAAAACTTCATAGGGATCACGTACTAAAAATTCCTCCGGTGTCGTGATTCAGATTTTTATGAGACTATCTGCTATTTTTGGTCAGATATTAGGGAGTTTTGTGAGCGGAGAACGTGGCATCATTAATGACGAAAGAAGTTAAATAGTAACTCTTAACCCTAAATCCTTGATCATCTGGGGATCTACTTCGCTTGGAGAACCGAACATCGGATCACGATATTTTTGGTTTTTGGGGAAAGCAATTACTTCGCGGATATTTTCTTTATTCTGATAAATCATGATAATTCTATCGAATCAGAATGCACATCCTCCATGAGGAGGTACTCCAAAAGTGAAACACTTGAGAATATGTCCAAATCTGATTTCTATCTCTAATTCTGAAAGTCCTAAAATTGTAAAAATAGCGTGCTGGAGTTTTTGATCGTGAATTCTAATACTTCCTCCTCCTATTTCATAGCCATTTGCTATGATGTCATAGCTGTCAGATTCCATAGAGGTGAGCTGTACGAGATCATCGGACTGTAAAGCGTATCCGCCTCTCATCTTATCTGCAAGCTCAATCAGATACGGTATGTACTGGTCTTTTGGCTTGGTAAAAGGGTGATGAGTAGATCCTAAGGTTCCATCACTACCAAGTTCAAACATCGGAGCGTCTACGACAAACGCAAAATCGAGTAAATCCTGC
>CAZEFV010000023.1:0-8386 GCA_964511595.1 uncultured Candidatus Peribacteria bacterium | reverse complement strand
TTATCTGTAAGGAGATTGAGTTCTTTGAGAAGCTTGATTCTGAGGGCTCCAAGTAAACTTACTGCTGTATTTCGTGTACCAAATTGAAAAAATAGTGTCTGTCATGGTTGTATAGAAGTCAGATCAAAAAGCTGATTTTTATTTTCGGTAGTGAGGTATTTTGCCAGAGATCCCTTCGCCTCTCCATCTGCTCATAGAATAAGATACAGCAATCCCTTTCCGCCATTTTCTTTAATAACAGGTTCTAGGGTTTTTTCGATATCTCCACGAGAGAACTCACGGGGGGCGATGAGACATTTTACACAATCTACTCCTTGGAAAAGTGTAAAGTCTACATTTCTAGATCGCTCTGTGAGATCAATAAATTTCATTTCTTCAGTCCTGAGATCAGGCTTATCACTGCCGTAAAAATCCATACATGACTTTCGGGTAAGTCTCGGGAAAGTCAGATTTTTTATCTGTTTATTTGGGAAAAATTTAGTCATTTCTAAGAAATAATCCTGTATTATTTCAAGGACATCTTCCTGCTGGACAAATGACATCTCAAAATCTACTTGCGTAAACTCTGGCTGACGATCTCCACGTGGATCTTCGTCACGAAAACAGCGAGAAAGCTGGATATATTTATCATATCCTGCTACCATAAGCATTTGTTTATACTGCTGAGGTGACTGAGGCAAAACGAAAAATTTCCCCGCATCAAATCTCGCAGGAACTACGAATTCACGAGATCCTTCAGGAGTATTTTTTGTGAAACAAGGAGTTTCGAAATAGACAAATTCCTTTTGATCGAAAAATTTTATCGTCTCGGTAAAGAGTTTATTTCTCACGAGCATGGTTTCCTTGAGCGATTTTCTCCTCAAATCAAGATAACGGTGTTCTAATCTCAGTTCCTCCCCCACTGGATTTTCATTGTCAATAGTAAAAGGAAGCTCCGCACAGGTAGAGAGAATGGTAAGCTCAGTAGGTTGTACTTCAATTTCACCGGTTTGCATGTCGCGGTTTATCATGGTTTCTGGTCTTGCGATGACTTTTCCGGTAATTTGTAAGACATACTCAGCCTTGATAGAGGCAAGCATGATATGCAAGGCTTGAGGATCTAGCTGAGTAGTAATAGTATTTGGGTCGATTGTCACTTGGGTGATTCCGTAGCGATCACGTAGATCGATAAACGTCAATCCTCAGAGGTTTCTGATGCGGTTTACTCGTCCGGCAAGGGAGACGGTCTGATCGAGATGCGAGATATTGAGACTTCAGCAGGTATGAGTACGATACATGAGAAAAAAATCTGAGGAGAATAAAGATGATCTATTGTAGGTTTTTTGTATTTTGTTTCAAGGGAAATCAGGTTTTTCTAACTTTTTTGGCAGTGATGGAGGTTTGAGGTAGTTTTATGAGAAGGCTCTTTGTGGCTTATGTGCTATTTTTTGAAATTTTATAGAGATTTAAAGACCAATTTGTATTGACTTTTCTGCATTTTTTACTATAATTAAATTTTGAATCAAACAAATAATAACAAAGGAGAAAATATGGCAAACAAAACACTTTGCATCATAAAACCTGATGCATTAAAAAATGGATATGCAGAATCCATAATAAACAAACTGATAGAGGAAAAATTTAGAATCTCCAACAGAAAAGATCTGCAGCTTACGAAAGCTCAAGCTGAAGAGTTTTATATGGAACATCAAGGAAAAGATTTTTTCCCTCATCTGATTAAATTTATGACTTCAGAACTATGTATGGTTCTTTGTCTAGAAAGAGAAGATGCGATAAAGTATCTTCGTAAAGTAATCGGAGCTACCAATCCAAAAGAAGCGGAAGCGGGAACGATACGGAATCTTTATGGCTCTAATGTGACAAAAAATGCTGTGCACGCTTCTGACTCAGAAGTAAGTGCAAAAAGAGAAATTGAGTTTTTCTTTGGTGATAAGGGAATTTAGGTTTATCTTGATTTTACAAAATGCGACTTTATGAGTCGCATTTTTGATTTACTTCATCAAAATTATTACATCTGCTCGACCACTTCTATTCCTAAAAGATGAAATCCATTTTCTAGTACCTGCAATACTGACTGGATCAGTAAAATACGTGCATAAGTAAGCTGAACATTGGATTCATCCAGAATTTTATTCTTTTGGTAATAAGCATTAAAAAGCTGAGCTAAATCGAGGCAATAACGTGCTATGTAATTCGGTTTGTAGGTTTCTGCAGATTTTTGTATCTCCGCTCCAAATCCGGCAAGCTGAATAAGTAGTTTTTTTTCTTCTTCTGCAGTAAGGAGTCAAAAAGGTATATTCTGGATGGTTTCACCTTCGGCTCTCAATGACAATTCTCTACTTTTCTTCAAGATTGAATTTATCCTAGCGGCAGTGTACTGAAGATACGGTCCAGTCTCTCCCTCGAAAGAGAGCGCCTGAGTTTCGTCAAAAGTCATTCTTTTTTCACTATCCTGGAGGAGGATACTAAATTTCATCGCAGCAAAAGCGACTTTTCTAGCAGTCAGTTTTTTTTCTTTTTCTTCTAAATTTCTCTCCTCCATAAGGTTTTCTGCGTAAGCCAACAATTGATCTCTAAAATCTTCATATAAAATCACATTTCCTTCACGCGAAGACATCTTTCCGCTTTTGAGATCGATCAATCCATAGGAAAGATGACGAAGTTTGTCGTGATCAAAACCGATAAGTTCAAGAGTTTTAAAAAGCTGCTCGAAATGGTGTTCCTGCTCACTTCCTACGACATAGAGTGAGATGTCATAATTTGGGAAGTCTTCACGTTTTTTGTAAGCGAGAGCGATATCTTTTGTCGAATAAAGAGAGGCTCAGGTAGATTTTAGCAATAAGAATCGTCCGAGGTTTCGTTTTTCAAGATTTATAGCTGTCGCTCACTGAGAAATCTCCGCCACTCCATCAGCAAGCATCTGTTTTACGATCTGGATTCCTGGCTGTTCTACCTCACTTTCGTAATATCGTTTATCGATATCTCAGCTTCCCAGTTCTGCGAAAATTTTTTTCATATCGAGAAGGCAGAGTTCTCTTGTCTCTTTTCGGATTTTTTGTAATTCTGGATCTCCATCTTCTAACTGTTTTTGGAAATCTTCGATCTGAGATTTGTAAAGATCAGGATTTTCATCTACTTTCCTAGTCGCATCGGTATAGAGCTGACCTACTCGACGAGTAAAATTTTGAGTAGGAAATTGTCCTTTTTCTGGATAAAAATTGGTATAATATCGGATTCGTTTTGCTACGTGAGCCCCAATATCTCCAGGATAACAGCATTTTATCACGTTATTTCCAGCGAATTTAAGGATTCTAGAGACGCTTTCACTAACGAGGATATTTCTAATATGTCAGATATGTACTGCTTTATGAGTATTTGGCTGTCGTCCTTCGACGAGGATTTCTCTGTGCGTCGGAATTCCATGACCATAGTCTGATTTTTTTTCTGTTATCTCTGAAATAATGCGATCAGCTACTGCTGAAGCTTGGAAATTTGCATTGATATATGGACCAACTGCGACAAAAGAAGAAAAAAACTGATTCTCTTCTGTATTGAGTTTTGCTACGGTATTTTTTGCGATTTCTGCGGGATTTTGTCAGAGTTCTTTTGCCAGTTTAAAACATGGGAAAGCTAGGTCTCCCTCGATATTTTCTGGAGCTAATGCAATCTGTGAGGCGATATTTTCTCTAGCGACTCCGAGATGAGACTCTAGGAGTGAAGCAAAAGATTGGATAAACTGGGTAATCATAGAATATCGATAAACATAAGAATAAATATTTATTCTGAGGATAAGCATCTCACCAAGAAAGTCAAGAAAAATCTGATCATGGATACTCTCCTCACCCTATTGAAAAGAGAAAAATCGAAGAAGTGAAACTCTTGCTTTTTGAGATAAAAAAGATAGTTTCTAGACATCATGATCAATCTCGAACTTACTCATCTGCCAACTGATGCTGGAGTGTATCAATTCAAAGACGAGAACTGAAAAATTCTCTATATTGGGAAAGCAAAGAATCTTCAAAAAAGGGTTTCTCAGTATTTTGCCAAAAACTCGCTCTGGAAGCAAGATATGCTCGCAAAAGCTACGAAAGTCGATTTTTTCGTTGTACAAAATGAGTGAGAGGCACTCTATTTGGAAAATAATTTAATCAAACAGCATAAACCGTTTTACAATACGCTTCTGAAAGGAGGAAATGGATATACTTACATCAAAATCACTCACGAAACATTTCCTCAGATATTTACTACGAGGATGAAAAAAGAGGATGGAGCTACCTATATTTGACCTAAGAGGAATTCTCAAGAGTTAAAAAAACTGATCCAATATTTGAGACAAGTATTGAAATTTAGAACTTGTCCATATTCGCAATTTAAACTCGGGAAACTGTGTTCTGATTTTTATTTCTGACTGTGTAAAGGGTGGTGCGATCTATCAGGAGCAGGAAAGCTTGTGACTCCCCTTTCTCCCTGAGGGAACGCTGAATTAGGAGAAGCACGTGACTGGAAACAGATTTTTATTTCTTTTTTTAAAGGGAATACGAAACCGATAGAAAAAGAGCTAAAAAGACAGATGAAAATCGCTGTAGAACTGCAACATTTTGAATGGGCGGCGAGACTGAGGGATATTTATATGCATATTGAGCAAATGGTAGAAAAGCAGAGTGTCGAACTACAACATTCTCTAAGTGGATATGTATTAGAGATGAGAGAAATGGGAGAGCGGAATGTCTTTGTATTGTTGCATTTTTATGAGGGAAGGCTGATCGATGTGATTCGTGATAAAGTACATACAGAGGATGGAGATATGGACTGGATGCTTGCAAATCTGGAAGCTGAACTGGGAATGGAATTTTCCTCTGAAGAAATGGACGATGGCTCCTCTACTAAAATATTTGTATCTCGTACACAAAAAAGCAAGAAACTGCGTTGCGAAGATATGGAAGGAATCAGGACTCTTTTGCATAAGTTTTTTGATTCTTATGTAGTGGTGAGTAGCTTTGAAGGAGACAATCTGAATAATGATCTGCTCAAAACACTCCAAGAAAGATATGGACTCAAAACGTTTCCCTACTGGATGGAATGTGCTGATATTTCTCATCTCGGAGGAAGTCGAATCTCCTGAGGTCTTAGCTGTATGAAAGGCGGATTAACGGATAAAAAATGTTATAGAAGATATAAAATTCTGAAAGGGAAAGATGATTATGCAAGCCTCACAGAGCTGATAGAAAGGAGATTTTCTAGCGGTCAGAGCTTCCCTGATGTGTTTATCCTAGATGGGGGAAAAGGACAATTAGGAATTATTAAAGAGATAAAAAAAGAACTTGGCGAACTCCAGCAAACGCAATTTATCGCTCTCGGAAAGTGAGAAGCAAGAAAGAAAACCGCTATTGGCACTCTCTCAAAAAGGGGGAAAAAGGAAATCGTCAGTGAAAAAATATATCGTTTCGATAAAGAGGGAGAGATTGTAGAGACTCCTCTCGTATATGATCAGGCTGATAGATTACTCATTAAGCTAAGAGATGAGGCTCATAGATTTTCTAATAGCTATAGAAAAGTACAAATGAAAAAAGACTTGACTTTTTAAGTTTTTTTGACTATGATTATAGTCTTTTTCCATAAAAAAAACTTTTGAACGGATTTAAATATAAATCCGTTTTTTATAATGAGAATCTTTTAAAAAAGGAAGGTGATAGCTAGTATAAATGAAAAACAAGGAGCAATTGCTCCTTGTTTGTAAATCAGATTTTTGTTTTTATTGTTTTTTTGTTTTAGGGGTTTGGTAAGGATTATAGACTAATAGTAATTTCGAACTGTCCTCCTAATAATGATAAGGTAATTGGAGCTGATCCATGATCTCTATAAACACTTAATGCTTTCGTAAAGTCTTCAGCACCTGGAGGCATAGTTTTTTTCTCGAAGATACTTGGCGCATATTCGATAAGGAGAGAAGCTCCATTCATCACATATTCTTGACGCTGTTTGAAACAGTCTTTTTCACTACTACATCTAAACCAATAATTTAACTCTGAACGTCTCTCTTTACTTACATCTAAGAGCGTTCCATCACGTTCTTCGATTGCTAGTCCCTTGATATGAAGGTTTCCACCTGCACATCGCTGATCATTTTCTTTATTTTCATTTTTTATAGCATTTGTCGATCTGAAGGTATTTGCATAGAAGATTCCCTTCACTGTCTGTTGAGAATCACAATTTTCACTTCCGTCAAAGGTAACTGTTCCCTTGGTAAGGAGCATCATATTATTTTCAACATTTCCTTTGATGGTTGTATTTCCGTTTGTCTGTACGATGGTAAAAGGTTTCGTTGTTGCACTTGCAGTTAGAGTTAAATCCCCTGCTACAAAATAAATTTCTTTTCCTGGAACCTTTTTGAGCTGAGAACTCCTATCAAATCCAGCTTTTTTATTTACGTTTACTGCAAGCTTTGAATAATTGTTGATAAACTTTGTAAGAGCATCTTTTACCGCAGTATTTGCTTGATAAGTGGATTTATTGACTGATAATACATTTTTTAAGATTCCTCTTTCTCCGTTAAAGATATCATTACCATCAATATATTTATATTCTTTGAGAGCAGAATCCGATGCCTCAATATTTCCTGCTGGCGTTTTTTGTAAAATATACGGCGCTGTTAATGCAAAATCTACTTCACAAACTCTTTGATATGGATCCATCTGCATCCACAATTGTTCTCCATCTTTATTCTTTACACATTGAAGATAATCCACTTTTTCTAACACTATTTTGTATTCTCCTAGAACATCTGCCTTTGGCTTTAGTCCGAAATCTACAATCGCTGATAAGTTAGATTTGAAGGCATATTCTCTATCTTTTTTACTGTAGAATTGGAAGTCTTGTTTTCCTAGGAAATTAGTAATCAAGCGCGATTCTTCCCACATATTAGTTTGTCTATTTGGTATGAAACATGGGAGAGTCTCTGTTGTATAAGGATTATTATCGATTTGATTGTATCTTCCTCAATTATAAATTGCGAAAGTACAATCCATTTTGTCAAGTGCTATATCTCCAATCTCCTCGTTTTCACAAGAATTTCCTGCTCTCGCATTGGTATTATTAAGATAATGATCATTTCCAACCTTTTCAATATTTCGGTAGAATGGCAATATTTCACCAGTATTTACAGAGATAGATCCATTATTTACATTGAAACATGCAATAGGTTTTACTGGGAAATCATTACTTTGATCCTTTGCTTTAATTTTACAACTTCTACACTCATACTTAGAGTCATTATTGTATTTAGCTCCACTAGAACTTACTCCTCCAGTCAGATTTCCATCTACTCTACGTGGCAGAGGTAATTCACAGACTTTTACACTATCGGTGAGTTCATATCCTCCACAATCACAATCTTCTCGATCCGTTACTTCTCCATCTCCACAATACCCGATATCTATTTCATCTTTAATAGTAATTTCTGCATCATCACAGTTCTCAGGACTCTGAGAATTTGGTAACCAAGTAGGGAAATCGGTATGCGTAAGACACGCTCGGTTTATACGTTTTAACTCTCCTGAAGCATTTACTGCGTTCTTATCTAGGATGTCTGCATCAACTTTTGCTTCAAAAATGATTTTTCCGCTTTGACCTGTAGCAAGCGACCCATTATATGTCCATGTAATAGTTTGTCCATTTACTACTGGTACAGAAAAGTTCGTCGCTGTACGCGTAGCTACATAGTTAAGACCTGTAGGTAGAGTATCTGTTACCGTAAAATTCGTCATCGCATTCTCTCCAGAATTTGTTATGGTGAGTGTATACACTACAGTATCCCCAGGATTTACATTACCTGTATCTACCGCCTTAGTTATCAACAATTTCCCCGTCAAATTAGTTTTGATCGTAATCTCTGCGTCATCACAGTTCTCAGGACTTTGTGAGTTTGGTAACCAAGTAGGGAAATCGGTATGCGTAAGACACGCTCGATTTACGCGCTTTAGCTCTCCTGAAGTATTGACTACATTCTTCTCCAATATATCATCATCTACTTTCGCTTCAAAAATAATCTGTCCACTTTGACCTGTCCCTAATGATCCATTATATGTCCATGTAATAGTTTGACCATTTACTGTCGCTACAGAAAAATTATTTGCCGTACGTGTTGTTATATAATTAAGACCTGTAGGCAGAGTATCTGTTACCGTAAAATTCGTCATCGCATTCTCTCCAGAATTAGTCACCGTTAATGTATACACTACCGTATCACCTGGGCTTACATTCCCCGTATCTACCTCCTTAGTTATCAACAACTTCCCCGTCAAATTAGTGTCGATAAGAGCTGAACATTGCACCGCTTCCGCACCACTTCCACATATCCATATTCGACCTGTAGAGCTAGACTGAATAT
>CAZEFV010000022.1:8955-10255 GCA_964511595.1 uncultured Candidatus Peribacteria bacterium | reverse complement strand
AGGGTATCTTGTATATCCTTTGATGAAATTAGCTGTTTCGAGGAAAAGGGAATTTTTGGCGGATTTAGGTTCTGTAGAATTGACTAAAGATACTCAAGCAATGATTTCAGCTTTACAGAAAATTTCTGGAAATTCGGTAGTCAAGCAAGCAAATCAAAATATGGCTATGTTTTTTATTGAAAGCCCTAAATCTTGAGATAAATCTACTCAAAAAATGAAGAGATCTTCACTTCGAGATTCTCATCCGAGCATCGAAGAAAGAATTAATGCATTGAATCAGTTTTAAACTCGGTTTTTTTTATCTCTTTTCCTTTGTCTGAAAAGGCGTTATTGAGATGCTGAAATATATAGTATAACATCATTAGTTCTATTCCTGTATAAAGAAAGGTGAGGAAAAAAAGAAATTGTCCTGGTAAATGAAGCTGAAAAAGCAGAATAATATTTACGATCGTGGCACAACAGGTGACGATTGTTCGATAAAAATAATCTTTTTTACTGAAAAGAAAACGTGATTTTAGGCGTTCAATGTAGAAAAGTGCTATTTGACAAATGATGGTTCGTACTATCAAAAAAGGTAAAACATTAGCTAAATTTTCATATCCGGCGGTCAGTAATGCAGAATAGAGCGCGAAATTTACTACAAGAGCAATAGCAAATCTAGAAATATTTGAGATGAATTGAGATTTTTTTAGAAAGAAAGTGTTTGCGAGGAACGTCGCTAAACTGAGCCAATATCGGAGTATAACAGAAGAAACTGTCCCTTTCATTACTGCAATGATATAGAGAATAATAGATGCTAATAACAGTAGAAGATTTGGTAATTCTATGGCTTTTTGGAATCGTCATGGAGATGAAGTGATTCGTTCGTGAATAGCAAGTTTTCGTTCCGGGAAATTCAGTTTTTTTGTGATTCTTTGCCCTGCTAAAATCTTTCTAGCAGTAATGGTAGAGGTATCTTTTTTAGGGATATTTCGGATTTTTACCCGTCGAATGCTGAGATATCCGATAGTTAGAAGAAATAAAGAGAGAAAAATGCTGAATGCGAAATCATTAAAAATATTTAATAGCATAGTGATTATGCTTATTCCTCCTAATAGTCAAAGTTGATATAGATACCTTTTTTCGACAGGATAAAAAATTCCTATAATGCATTTCAAGAAACTATAAATCCCTACAAAAACTGGTAGCATTAATGAAAAAGCTTTTCGCATTGTGAAAAAACTTTCTTGCATCCAGATGGTTCATAGGAGAATGAAAAAAACTCCATACATTCCGATTTCAAATATTTTTTTCCCATCTG
>CAZEFV010000022.1:0-8945 GCA_964511595.1 uncultured Candidatus Peribacteria bacterium | reverse complement strand
ATTTATCAGATAAGATGCTAAAAATAAAAAAGTATTGAGAATGAGTAAAAAAAGATACACAGTACTCTCTTTTAGTCCTATAAAGAACATAAGTCAGGCTAGTCAAATTAGTATTAAGACTCGAATTCCTAATAAGCTATATTTGTATCGATCGGTCTCTTGAGTTAACTTTTGTGAAAAAAGGTGTGCAGTACTACGTGAGATAATTAATAAGAAAAACGCTAAAGGGAATAGTCAAAAAAACCAGAGATCAATTGCTCGAAAAAAAGCAATAAAGAGCAAAGAAACGAAAAAGCAGATAAATGCCACCATAATAATGTATGAGTGAATTTTAAAAAGCGAAAGTGTTTTGGATTAGGTAAATTCATCAAAAATAAATCAAACTACATATGATTAATCCTAAAATCTGAGTTCGTATTTTTTTTAGCTGAAAATTATTGTAGAAAAATAAAATCAATCCTCCTCGTCCAAGCATAGGGAAAAGTAATATTAAATTAGTTTTTGGGTCGGAGATACTTACAAAAGCCTGAATTCATCAGATGATTACGCAAACTCGTAATAAGAGATATTCACTCATTTGTGCAATAATTGGAATTAAGTTATGTTTTGACTGATTGAATTCATAGAGGAAATCTTTTCGGAAAAAGATAGAAAATACTGTAGCAAAACCTCCTATTGCATATACTTGCTCTTTGGGTGTTGGCTGTTGTTTGAGCATAACCTTTTCTTTTGCTTTGGTAATATTTGCATACTCTTGGATGATATCAATGTTGGTAACACGGGAATTCCTGTCTATAAAAAATTTTTTATCATCAATCTCCTTGTATATTTTTTCTTCGTTCGTTAGGATGATTTGTTGTGCCTCTGTGAGCAAGGTTACTATTTTATTAAAATTATTTCCTAGTCTGATTTTTTTTAATTCTTCGGAAATTGAGGTAAGTTTTGATTTTTCTTTGTAATCAAAAACATTGGCTCCAAGAGTTAATAATTGTTCGATACGATCAATATTGTCATTAATTATTTTAAGTGCGGCTTTGATATTTTTGTCGCCATATGCGTCTGTACTTTTTTTCTGATTTTCTTGTGCTAAAGCTTCTTGTCTCTGCTGTTCTACTTGCATTTCTCCTTCTACGGCCTGAATCATAGCGACGATGTGCTCTTGAGTCATAGATCCATCAGCAATATTTGCTCTTTTTGGTTTGAGCCCTAGTTGAAATAACTGTCTGATACTTTTTTCGAAGGTGTCGGTATAGGTAATTATTGGATATTCTTTATCTTTGAATGGAACAAGAATTTCGTATTTCCCAAACTCTGAAGTCGGTTTGTCATAGGGTTCTAATGAAAATATAAGCAAATTTCGCCCATCTAATACACCTCTAAGTTCTTGTGGATTTTCTCCTCCTACGAGAATATCGATAGGGAAAGTATGTTTATTCACTTCTTTTAGTCCTTTGAGACGATAGTATTTCATATACAAAGTTGAGTGAAGATAAAGAATTCTGATGTTTTTTGGGATTGTATGGAAATAGTGCGTAACTTCAAGCGAAAATCTCTTGTAATATTCTTAATTTTTACTATCTTTCTTGATATTCTGTTTTTTATTTCTTTTCTTTCTTGCTTTATTATGGAAAAGTTTTTTCAACTGAAAAAATATGGTACAAAACCTTCTACAGAAATTATCGCTGGTTTGACTACGTTTTTCGCGATGGCATATATTATTTTTGTGAATCCGGCAATCCTTTCACAGACTGGGATGCCTTCGTGAGCAGTGTTTCTCGCTACGATTATTGCTTCTGTTGTGGGGACTTTAATAATGTGATTTTATGCTAATGTTCCTTATGCGTCTGCACCAGGAATGTGACTTAATGCTTTTTTTACTTTTGTGATTTGTGGTGCTCTTAATTATACTTGGCAACAAGGACTTGCGATGGTTTTCGTTTGTGGACTTATCAATGTCCTCATCACGGTAACGAAATTGCGTAAGGAAATTATTAAAAACATTCCTCAAAGTTTACAGTATGCTATTGGAGGAGGAATTTGAGTATTTGTTGCTTATGTGGGGATTAAAAATGCAGGACTTTTGAGTTTCACTGCTAACCCGGGAACTTATACTATGCTCTGAGATACGGTTAATGCTACGAGTGCAATTGTTCCTAGTTTAGCAACTTTTAATACGCCAGGAGTTTTACTTTCTGTTTTTGGCCTATTACTAATGTCAATTCTAGTAATTCGTGAGACGAAAGGTGCAATTTTTATTTCCATTATGGTTACAGCATTTTTGAGTATTATTTTAGCATGCTTTGGATTGGAGACCAATATTGCAGTACAGGAGGCAATTACTCATGGATCATTGGATATCCCTAGTCTTTCTAGTATTTTTTCTGAGCTAAAAATTACTTTTTGAGCTGCATTTTGATCAGAAGGTTTAGGATCATTATTTCATAATTTTTCAGCATTACCGGTTATTTTGATGAGTATTTTTTCCCTTAGCCTTGGAGATACCTTTGACACTATTTGAACTTTTATAGGAACAGGGAAAAGAACTGGGATTTTTGATAATGATGAAGAAAAAAAACTAACTCAAGAAGGAAATTTTAAATCAAGGCTTGATAGAGCGTTATTTGCTGATAGTGTAGCTACATCTATTGGTGCAATAGTTGGTACTTCCAATACTACTACATATGTAGAAAGTGTCGCTGGTATCTGAGCTGGAGGACGTACAGGGATGACTGCAGTAGTTGTAGCTCTGCTTTTTCTTCTTTCTATTTTTTTGGCTCCAGTTTTTGATTTTATTCCTACACAGGCAACGGCTCCTGCTTTAATTTTAGTAGGAATTATGATGACAGCATCTTTTAAACATATCAAATGGGATAATATCACTGAAGCGATTCCTGCTTTTTTTACCGCAATCTTTATGGCCTTTTGTTATAATATCTCCTATGGAATAGGTGCAGGTTTTATTTTTTATTGTTTGTCAAAATTGGCGACTGGGAAAAGTAAAGAGGTCTCACCTTTGATTTGGGTGGTGACGGGGCTTTTTATCTTGAATTTCGTAGTGTTGGCAGTGATCTAGTACTTGATAAGTGTATACTTAAAATATGATTTCTTGTTAGTCTTTTTTTGCAAAAACACCGATTTATCTATATAATTGGCTGATTAGCTTTTTATTTCTCTTTTTAATAAAATGGTAGAAAATATAAAAAACACTGCGACACAAAATTATGTATTGGATTCTTATTTTGATGAAACGACGATGTCACTCCATCTTAAGGAAGATCGTCCTATTCTTAGAAAAAAAGGGTTCCCAGGAAATTGGCAGGCAGTGCTAGATGAAACAGTAATTTCTAGTGAAGAGCTGAAAGGTCTTATAGAACAGATATTCGCGGAGGCAAGTAATCAAAGAGGAAATTTTCTGGAAATCGATAGAAAGCTCTCAAAAGTACTTCAACTTTGACCTTATAGAATTGTGATCGTATACCCTCCTCTCTCTGATGGATTGGAAATCACAGCAGTGAGACCTGTAAAAAGATTGACAATTGGAGATTATAAATTAAATGAAGAAGTTTTTGATCTCTTGAGGAATAAGGCGAAAGGTATTTTAGTGTCAGGTGCTCCTGGAAGTGGAAAATCTACTTTTGTACAAGCATTAGTAGAAGTGTATCATGCTGATCATCATATTATCAAGACGATTGAAAGTCCACGTGACCTGATGGTAGATGATGATGTCGTGCAATATAGTTTTACTCATGGGACGCATGATGAGGTCCGTGATATTTTGCTCCTTTCTAGACCAGATTATACAATTTATGATGAAGTAAGAAATAAGCCTGATTTTGAACTGTATAAAGATTTGAGATTGACGGGGATTGGTATGCTCGGGGTCATTCATGCGACAAAACCGATAGATAGTATTCAGCGTTTTATTTGATCTATTGAAATGGGGATTATTCCACAGGTACTGGATACAGTTATTTTTATTGATAAAGGGGAAATATCTGAGATTCTCCAGTTAGAATTGACTGCAAAAGTTCCAGACGGAATGATGAGTGAAGAGCTTTCTAGACCGGTGATTGTGATAAGCTCGTTTCTTACAAAACATAAGCTTTATGAGATTTATACTTTTGGTGAACAGGTAGTAGTAATGCCGATTCCTGAGTGAGGAATACCTGGAGCTGCAACTCCTGGAAAACCTGGAATGACAACCTATGCAAAAGAAGGGATCGAAAAAAAGTTGAGTACTATCCTTAATAGTCATTTTGTTGTAAAAATGAGAGGAGCTGGTATCGAACTTTATGTCCCAGAATTTATTAAAGGGAAAATTATTGGTAAAGGAGGAAGTGCTATTATGGAATTAGAAAGACAACTCGGAGTTGGGATTACGGTAAAAAGTTTTGCAGAATTGCCTATTTTAGATGTTAAAACCACTATTTCATGAGGTAAAAAATGAGGACTTTTCATTGCATTTCCACAAGGATATGAAAATAAAACTCTTTCTCTTTTGATCTGAGATGATGTATATAAATTTACAACAGATAGAAATGGGATCGTGATTGTAAATGAAAGGAATGAGATTAGAATGATCGAAAGGAGAGGCTTTGTCGTTGTAGATGAGGGATAAACAGTATTCATTATTTAATCATGTAAGGATGAGCGATCAACTGCAAAAATTATCAGAAATGTCTAAGGAAAATCAGCATTCTCTAACTCATGAACAAGTAAATCAAGAAGTAGAGATGGTTTTTCTAGATGATCTTTTGACAGCGGTTTCTGATTTACCTATGACTTGGTATGATATTCCTACTAAATCGGTTATTACAAAATATTCTGATGATTTAAATAAAAAAATACCAACTTTGGAAGAGCGAAAACTCTCTGAATTTCGTAAAGCACATCAAAGAATGATTGAATCACGTATTTATCAAAAGAGATTTGAACGTTTTACTTCTTTAATCGCTAAAAAAGAGCAACACACTAATATTATTCCTGATTTGGAAGAATATTTGTGACATTCTTGGGAATTATGACAATTGGATTGTTCGAAATTTGTTTCTATGTATACTGGATTGCCAGCATATGTTGAATCGATTGATAAAATATTATGAAATAAAGATTTAGCTATAGATAAAGTGCAACCTTGAGACGTTGTTATTTGGCGTGGTAGGGAAGGAAATCATATCGAAATAGTAGTTGATTACCCGATTTTTGATTCTTCTACTGCTACGTATTTGGTCAAAACATTATGATCTGCAAAAAGTAGTCCAGCTTTTGATTTTACAGGTCAAGATATTGTGAGTAATTTAGAACTCTGAAAACAATTACTTCCTAACAAATGAGTAGGATACGGAGTCTGATATCGCGTAAGAGAAATTGTACAAACTGGTAAAACTACGTTTCAGGAACTTAATGGAGCTGGTCATGATGGAGATGTAATCCATTTTGAGTCTTTGGGTAAAAAGTATCGTCTAGCAAAGAGGAATAAAGATAACAATCATGAGGGAAAAAATCCTGATTTAGCTAAAAATTAATCATTATTTGTTATATTATCTCATAAAAAACTTCGTCAATGGAGCTTTCTAATGTTGCTGCTATGAGTTTTGCTAATTTTAGAGAAGGATTATATTTTCCACTTTCAAGGAAGACGATAGTTTCTCTCCTAACTCCTACCTTTTCTGCAAGTTCGGATTGAGTGAGATTAAGTTTTGCTCTGAATTCTTTAATTCTTGTTTTCATAATTTTTAGGTTTAACAATAAAATGTGCTAAAAAGGGATTTTCTCAATATTTTTTCCTCGATATCGTTGAAATATCATATATAAAGCTAGAGATCAAAAAATATAGGAACCAAGTATGGTATTGATAGATAAAAAATTTGGAAATCGCCAAGAATGTAATAAATAGATGATCGCTGCTGTAGTTAGAGCGATCTGAAAAGTATTTGCCATAGCAAGTACTTGTACTTTTTTTGTCATTTCATCAGAAATGTTGTTTTGTCTCCCTTTTATAAGATATTGCATGATACCGATAATAATACAGGTTATCCCTGTCGAAAGAGTTTCTGGAGATTTAATAATGATGAAAATGCTCACAAAGATAAGCCCTATTACTACAAAAATGATTCATTTTTTTTGAGCCAGATTTATTTCTCTTTTTTGTGCCATCTTTAGATAAAATAAGTTATAAAAAACTAACATAAAGTTATAAATATATAACTATTTTATCTTTAATTGCAAGAGCAATTTTGCTTGACTTTATCTAATTTTTAAATATTATCTTCTTTAAGTTTTATCTTTTTAAAAAATTTCTCCTATGAACAATCTTATCATCTCTTCTCAAGTAGCAAAGACTCTTGAACAGATTAAAACCGATGGAATAGATGTCAAGAATTATTAAATGATGAAAATGTTTTTGTCACTTGACCATCAACATCATTAACAAATAGTTGTCAACAAATCAAAGAAGCATTTAATGAAAGATATACAAGAGATGAAAATGTAATTAATGAACTAGCAGATTTAGTTAGAGATCGTTATTGAGATGAAATTGAAACTCTTGATGTTCAAGGTTTTTGTTATTGTTTGAAAAAATCTGCAAAAGATGTTGTTGACTTTTTTGATGAAGTATTTTGAAAATGAAATTTTGAGGAAAGCGATTATAATGAGAGATTAAAATTCCTTTGAAAAAAATGAATATGGGTAAAATGAGTTTATTTTCATCATTTTTGATGAAAATCTTTTAAAAATAATTTAAGAAATACTCTTAAATATCGGCACTTACTCTGCAAAAATTATTTTATTTGGAAAAAGAAAAAAAATAATTATACACAACTAAATATTAATGAGGTATTAAAAACTGAAAGGATAGATACAAGAGAAACTCTTTTATAATTTCCTATAAAAAAACTCCTCTTGATTTTTTGCTAAAAATAATTATAATTAATGGCTATGTTTCTGCTTTATAGTCATGCTATTTTTTTATCTGCGAGCTTGTGATTATGAAAAAATCGTTTTTTGTTTTGTTTGGTCTCGTAGGAATATTTAATTTTCTTGATTGCAATTTCTTATCTCTTAGTTGTATAGATCAGTAAAAATCAGTTTTTTTTATCTTTTTTATTATATTTTATGAATAACTTTCGCTTTACCAAAATGATTGCAGGAGTTAGTCCTTTATTGGCAAAAGAGACCGTACTCAGTAAAATTATCAATATGGTGGACGCATTTACGATTACTCTTTCTTCGGGATTTGATGATCAAAATAGGAAATATATTAATACTTTGATGAATCTTGATAATTCGAAAACTATTATTTTGGAGACGAAAGGACATGATATTAGAGTGAAAAATACGGCCGATGTACCGTTGAAAAAATGACAAAAAATTACGGTAGATTTCTCTGAATACACACAAGATGGAACTACTAGAATTTATATCGATTATCCTCATTTGGATAAATTGCCAGTGGGTAGTGAAATTGCTTTTGAGACTTCACAAACTCTCTTGAAAGTGGAAAAACAGATTGAAGATTATGCAGAGTGTGTTGTTCTCGAAACAGGGAATAAAGCAGTTATGCAGTATGATAGAGTGATTTTGGATCATCATGAGGAGTCTCAGAGTCTTCTCTCAGAGAGAGATAAAAAAGATATTTTACGAGGAATGGAATATGGAACTCATCTGTTGGCTTTGTCTGCATGTTGTAATGCTGGTCATGTGCAAAATGCTAAACTTTTTCTCAAAGAAAAAAATATGGGAGAAATGAAGGTTTTGGCAAAAATTGAAACTGAGGAAGGATATAGAAATCTGGAAGAAATTCAAAAAGTTGCGGATGGAATTATTTTGATTGCTGATATGTTAGAACCTTTTTTATGAAAAAAAACTCTTCCTCAGGTGGTAGAGGAGATTAGAGAAACGGGGAAAACTGTCTTTGTAAAATATATTAAGCATTCTTCTCGTCCAGAATATGCTTTGCGTGAAGAAAAAATAGTTAAAGAACTCTGTGCTCAGTGAGTAGATTGATTGATGTTGGAGGCGTTTATAATCGAGGAAGAGGTATATCCTACGATTGATATGGTTTTAGATTATATGGATACATATGAGCTTCAATTAGCTAAAAAAGAGTTAAAAAGATTTGAAGAAGATAAACATGAGATTAGAGATTACATCCTCTATAACGCGTATAGAATTACCAAAGAGATGTGAGTGAGAGCGATTGTTTGTTTCACAGAGAATGGATATACTTCTTCTAGGATTGCGACTTTAAATCCAGAAATTCCAGTGATTACGTTTACTAAATCTAGTGATACCTACAGATTTTTATCTCTGATTTGGTGAGTGAGAGGATATAAAATATCTCAGTCTTTCAATTATGAAAACCTCAAGAGGATCTGAAAAGAGATGATTAGAATTGTTTTTAAGGGGAATATTTCTCTGGATGATAAAGTACTGATTGTGCATGCAAATGAATTAGATGGTGAAGTTATGCAAGATATGATCAATGGAATCGAGCTATATAATTTCAAGAATATGTAAGATAGTTTAAAAGGAGCTTATAAAGCTCCTTTTTTTTGAAATGTTATGAATATTATTTTGGCTGTTCGAAAATGACTATCTGCCATTCATCTGAGTACATTTTGTATGGTCCTTCTATGGTATCGTTCTCCTTCATTGGTCTGGTAATATAGATCGGTGTGTTGGAGCTGAAACTACCTCCAATAAATTTATCCCCCCTTTTAAGATAAACGGTATCTATCCGTCTGATTGTGCGTGTGTCGAGGTTAGTCGTTTTACCACAATATGAATCTATTGCTAGATAACATCCGAATATTACCATACCACATACAACGATTAATACTACATTCTTCATTGTGTTCTCCTTTGAGATTTATTTGATATTTTTTTTACGAAATTTCTAAAAACAAAAGAAATCGGTATAGTAGAATATTTATATCCTATTA
>CAZEFV010000021.1:8300-11064 GCA_964511595.1 uncultured Candidatus Peribacteria bacterium | reverse complement strand
AGGATTAAATTTATTATTGGAGCCATTCATTACACCATACTTACACATACTTTGAATAGCAGAATAAAAAGCAGAACTATCCGGCACATCAGAAAAAACACACGAATTCTCATTTCTCACCATAGTCAAATCAGTTGCCTGAGCAAAAGCTGCTAACATTTTTGCCATCTGTTCACGAGTTACTGTTTGAAATGGCATATATTCTGCTGGCTGAGAATAGCTCGTAATCCCTTTATCATACATCCAACGAATCGCTTCATTAAATTCTGGATCATCTATCAAAGCTTGGTTTCCAGCTATCAATCATAAATCTAATCCTCAAGTACCTAAATTTCCCGTCAAACCTCCACTACCCAATGCTGAATCAGGGTTTTGTTCTTTTCGTAAGTTTTGTATTTGCTGAAATAAATTACTTAAATCTCCTTTTAATTTAGCTAAGATGACTTGATAATTACTAGATCAATCAGGATTAATGATCAGATTTTTAAATCTATAAATCATCAAAGCAGTCTGCTCTCTCGTAAGAGCAATATCCATATTTTGCAAATTAGTATCATTCGTTACCTCCAAAAATTTCATCTTCACATAATACTCAATCCACCAAGGAATAGCCTTTTCATTAGACAGTTTTCCCTCAATCATTCTAGTCAGCACCGCCAAAATTTGTCCTTTAGTTAATGTATCATGAGGCATATATTCATGCGTCTGATCGTTCCCTCTAAAGATCCCCCATTCACACACCTGACTAATTCGACTAGAAAGAGTAGGATCAAATTTCTCAGCATCTACAAACTGACAATTAAACACAGATTCTGGTGGAATAAATTGCAAAGTTTCAAAAAGTTGTCCCATCAATTTTGCCGCTTCCTCTCTCGTTACCAAATCATATGGACGATAATCCCCTTTATTATCATATTTGGTCAGCCCATTTTCATACATCCAGTAAATCGCCTGTTCTAACTCACTTCCTGTGGCAAGATTTACTAAAGCATTTCAAGAAAATATTATTGGAGAAGTTAGAGTATTGCCTGTTGTTAGTCACGTCTGAGAGAGATTCTCTCCAGTAGAAATGCTCATTTCTCCGGTAAAATATTTCGACGCATTTTCGACAGAAATTTTTTCCTCTCCTGAGAGAATATACACCTTTTTATCAAGCAAATTTACCTGTACTTCATATTCAGCCAACCCAAAAGAAAAAAAGAAACAAAAAGCTGATACAAATATCCCTAGAGAATAAATTATTTTCTTACCACGCATATTTTTATAATAAAAAATAAATAACCATCTGATCAAATAATTTCTATCAATCTACATTTTTTTTGCAAGAGAAAAATAATCTAGCTACAGCAGAATTTTCAAGAAAAAAAATCTCCCCAAGCTTCCATAGAAGCAAGGAGAGATTTTTGGAAACAATAACTAGTACATATAGATATATCTAAGTTGAGACTGAGAAGTAGCAATACAACTATTATCAGATCCCTCAGTTGCTGCCTTAAAACTACCACTTGGATTAAGCGTTACAGAAGTACATAACGTAATATCCTTCATATCAGCAGTTGCTGTATTAATATACCCTCCAGATATAGTAGTTCCAGTTCCAGAAACTACTCGATTAGAAGATCCTGGCATCTCTGTCTTTGCCATAAGAATAAATCCATTGTTTTCAATGTCATTTTTCTTCATCAATGCATAAGCAAAGTCTCCAGTAGTTGACTGAGGGTTATTATTACCAATTCCTGTTACAACATTATCTGCATTTCTATCCTTAGGAACATCTGTTACAATTCCCTGAATCTTCAAAGATTCAGCAATCATATCTGTTCCTGTCATTCCATCAGCCATAGAAAAACCAGTTTCTCTCAATGGATATCTACCAGTCTGTAGCTGATAAGCAGCAATCGCAGTACCAATAGTAGTAAGAGCTGTTTGTCTAGCAGTATCACGAGCCATAGCTTGTGCACCCTGTAGTCTAGGCAATAAAGCAGCAATCAAGATACCAATAATAACGATTACAATCAACATCTCCACCAACGTGAAGGCTTTAAAATTGTTTTTTTTCATGTAAGAAAAAGAATAAAAAAATAAAAAGATGGTTGCTATATAAAGTTTTTGAGATTTTTTGCAAGGGCTTAAGTACAAAAACGCTTGACTTTAAAAACAAGAAAGGAGAAAAGTAGGCGATAAGATATGAATAGTTAATGAAAGTATTGACTTACTTAAATAAAAAAAGTCGTTTCTTTGAGAGAAAATTCTCACCTTGAAAAAAAAAAAGATTTCCATAAATTCATTTCCGATTTAACTTTTATACTGTTGCTATGAAAAAATCCTTTCTCCAAACTATCTGATTTTTTTTACTCCTAACGATCGTTTTACGGTTTCTCCAGACGAATCTCAATCAAGAAGCAAAAAAAACCGAACAAATCCCAGAACAAATCATCCAAAAAGAGGACACAACGCTCAGCGAATGGCTATCTTTTTATCAAAAAGGAGATTTCGAAAAAGTGATAGTAGAAAACGGAGTCGATCTAAAAGGATACATCTTTGTAATTACAGGAGTAAGTCAGCATATTTTATCTCCTAATCAAGAATCTCGTGATTACAAAGTCATCACGGCAAAAAAGCCACTCGATACCACTATCGCAGAATTAGGAATCACTCTAACCTGAAATACCGCAGTATCAGCTGATTACGTCGAGAAATGACGATTAATGATCTTTTTAGAACAGTTTTGAGGAATTTTGATCCTATTAGTCTTATTAAGTGT
>CAZEFV010000021.1:1004-8287 GCA_964511595.1 uncultured Candidatus Peribacteria bacterium | reverse complement strand
GATTGATAAATATAAAAGTAGGAAAAAAATCTGACAAAGAAACAGCAAAAACTAAATTCACTGATATCGCTGGGATGGAAGAAGTAAAACAAGAACTTATGGAAGTTGTAGATTATCTCAAAAATCCTGAAAAATACAAAAAAGTAGGAGCCAGACATCCTAAATGAGTACTACTCTATGGAGAACCAGGGTCAGGAAAAACTTTGCTCGCACGTGCAGTAGCAGGAGAGTCTGAAGTAGTATTTTTAAATGTATCAGGATCAGAATTCATGGAAATGCTCGTAGGAATGGGAGCGGCAAAAGTCAGAACCTTGTTCAAACAAGCAAAAGATGCAGGAAAAGCCATCATCTTTATTGACGAAATTGATGCCATCGGACGCAGAAGATGAGCAGGACATAATTGAGCAAATCAAGAACAAGAACAAACGCTCAATCAAATTTTAACAGAAATGGATGGTTTTGATAACGACACTAACATTATCGTAATAGCAGCAACAAATAGACCAGATATTCTCGATCCAGCACTCCTCAGAGCGGGAAGATTTGATAGAAAAATTTATGTGACGATCCCTACAGCAGAGGAAAGGACAGCTATCTTTGAATATTATCTCAAAAATAAAAAAGTCTCAAATAAAGTAAAAATCGAATCTCTCACTAAAAGAACCAGTGGATTAGTGGGAGCAGATATTGAAAATATCGTAAATGAAGCAAGTCTCAAGCTTGCAAAAGATGAACGCAAAATACTAGAAGTAGAAGACTTTGAATACGCCTTAGAAAAAGTGATTATGGGACCAGAGAAAAAAGTTAAGGGAATTCAAGAAAAAGAAAAAAAGCTGACCGCTTTTCACGAACTGGGACACGCACTTTTAGCGCATATCCAAGAGGAAGCCGATCCCGTAGAAAAAATATCTATTGTTAGAAGAGGGCACGCACTAGGAGTAACGCGAACAACTCCCAATGAAGATAAAAACCTGTATTCAAAACGCTATCTACTTTCAGAACTCGCTGTAATGCTTGCAGGACGCGCCGCTGAAGAAATCTTCTTTGGGAAAGAAGAAATTACTACTGGAGCGGCAAACGATTTTGAAAGAGCGACAAAAACCGTCAGAAATATTCTAACAAAATTTGGAATGGATGATGAATTAGGAATGGTAGTCTACAAAGAGGACCCTGACATGCCATTTTTCAAACCTTACTCAGAAGAGACTGCTCAAAAAATTGACAAAAAAGTAAAAGAGTATTTAGACAACGCCTATGAAATATCAAAGAAAATTATCAACAAACATAAAAAACTGATCGAAAACATCGCAGTAATTCTCGTTGAAAAAGAATTCATCACCTGAGAGGAATTCGCAGAAATGGTTGATGGAGAAAAATCAAACAGTTAAAATTATATTTATAGAATTAAAAAAATGCATATCATCTCCTTGCTTTGATCATTCATTGGAGTAATCCTACTTTGATATTTCTGGATTCGACTTGTTCAGCACCTTTTTCTGCAAAATAAAAAACAATTTTCTATCAAAATGTGAATTACCAGTATTATTTTAGTAGGAAGTTTATATGGATTTGATATGCTCTTAACTCATTTAGGAATCACAATAGAAAGCTGAATTTCACGAATTGGGAGTTTTATACTTTATGTTAGTCTGCTTTTTCTTTTTCTCATGTTTTGGAATCAGCAACAAAAAAACAGGAAAATACGATTTTTAGCGAGCATTCGAATTATACTATTAGCCATAGTAGGAATGTTAGGAATACAATACGGGATACAATGAGTTGCATTACTACTGATTGGGGCGTATATCGAAGAGTTTCTAAAAATTATAAGCACAGAAACTCAGATAAAAAAGGCTGACTTTTTCAGTTCCGATATACTAACTTTTTCCGTACTAATTGCATTAGGATTTAGCATTGTAGAAAACATTTTATATACTGGCACAAATTTCTTTTTCGGAGAAGGGGGAAGTATGGGATTGGTTGTTGGACGTTGAATTTTTGCCTCTGGATTACATTTTTTAGCAACAGGAATTATTGCACTACTTCTTTTCAAATTGTACCAAAACGTGAAAGCTTCTGAATTATCAGTAGGAGCAAAGTTAATACGTATTGTCATCGGAATGTTAGCTGGTGTAATGTTGCATTTTTGCTATAATTTCTGTATTTCTCAGGGACGATTACGAATATATGGAATAGTAGTTATTGGAGGATTTTTTTTACTGAGCTATCTGCTTTTTTTATCTGATAGACTTTATCAAGAAGAAGAGAAGCTATAACATATTGGTTATAAACTAGAAAAACATAATTAGGGAAAAAGAAAATAAAAAAATCAGAGTTTCCCTTGCTTTTCTCTCGAAAATCTGTATAAATTTCCTTACAATTTCACTTTTAGCAAACCGTCATTCAAATATCTTTTATTTATTATCCTAGTTCTCGTTATGGCAAACAAGAAAAAAGGTGGTGTAGTTAAAGTAGCTATGGTATGTGTAGAATGTAAAGCAACCAACTATTACACTTCTATTAACAAAGCAATAAGACCAAAACTCACTATCAAAAAGTACTGTAAACATTGCAAAAAAGCAATTGAGCACAATTCTAGAGAAAAATTAAAGTAATTTTTTGATCTTTTATTTTATGTACTATTTTCAATGTTAGCAATCAGACTTTCCAGACATGGAAGATCCAAAAGACCATTTTATAGAGTAGTGTTAACTGAACACACAAAACCAGCAAAAAGCGGATATACAAAAGTATTAGGTTCTTATGATCCTTTAAAACATGCTTTTGAAGCAGACGTAGAAACCATTAGAACTCTCATCGGAAATGGAGCACAGCCAAGTGAAAGAGTGGCAAAACTTCTTTTTCAATCAACAAAAGACGATTTTTTTCAGAAATTTTTTGTAGAAAGAGAAAGAAAAGGAGTTACCAAAAACGAGAAAAAGGCGTAATTTAAACAAAGAATTCTTTTAATCTTCTGCGTTTTCTCAATACATGCCAGAAACGTTTAATCATATGTTTGACAAGCCTGAGGACATCATCCTTTTTGTATTAGCGACAGCAGTATTAATAGTATTTGCTGGATGTATTTATGCTTTTTTTCGTGCAATCTTTTTTTTCATCTTTTCAAAAGGAGATGATGCAACAATAAAAAAAGCTCGAAACAGCATTAGATATATGGTAATCGGGCTTTTCTTAGTCATTATGTTATTATTTGCAGGACCACAAGTACTCAGACTATTTAAGCTCCAAAATTATCAAGAATATACAGCAAAAAACGTTTTTGTAAAAATTGGAACTGTCATTACAGGAGTTGGAGAAGTTATTGGAATTATCGTCAGAGATTATCCTGGGACTACAGGAGTAGGGCTAGAAGATAATACTTCTCGAGATACTACATCCGTCAGCTATCAACTATAAAGTAAGAGCTACAATAAATTCTATAGTTATCAAAAAAAGGTAACTATTTTTTTATAAAGAAATTTTTAAAAGGGTTTCAAAGCAACATAAAATCAATAACTATAATAGTCTTGAAAAATGATGATCTTGTAAAAAACCAGAAAAACAAGACTGAAGCGGATCATAATACGATTCGAGCCAAGAGTTTGGAGAAAGCAAAAAAGAAGCCACATCAACATATCCATTATCTTCCAATATCTGTTGTTTACACACTAAAGTATCAACTTCAGAATAAATATTTTGCCAATATGCTTCTATTTCTATAGGCCTAGAATCTGTTGTCCACGATAAGTCTGATACGCATAAATATCAGCCTGGTTTTAGAAAGTCTTTCCAATATTGCAGCCCTGTTTCAAATCCCATATTATAAATAGCTCCCTCAGCCCGTATCAAATCAAAAGATTCTTTAGAAAAAGGTAAATCAGCCATAGAACAAATACATGGAAATATTTTGTCGTTCAAACCCAAAAGAACAGCCTTTTTTTGTAGTTCAGAAAGAAAATCTGGGGACAAGTCTACGGCTGTAATTTCACAATTACAAAACTGAGCCAAAGTAATAGTTTGAGCTCCGGTTCCACATCATATATCCAAAATACGTATCGGACAGTCACGAGAGAATCACGTAAGTGAAAACGCTCTTTCCGTATCATGCTGACTTCAAGGTCATTGTCTCTTATTTTTCTTATGCAGATCAATAATCAACTCTATTTCGTTCATTCAATAAGGATGTTAATAAAGAATATACCTATCTTCATGTCCCTGATAATAGCTTTTAATCTTAAGTACATCTCATTTTCTCATGCCCTCCGATTCCAAAAGATCAATAAATCATTTTTGTTGCATCTGTTTCCAGAACCATAGTTCAGCTTCATCATTTCCCCAAGGGGTGATAAAAACCAGCCTACAAACTTCAGGATTTTGCACAAGATACACATTAAGATATTTCGAAGTGACTTCATCAAGATAATCATGCTGAATAAGCCAAGGTTTCTCTTCATCTGTAATATCTAAAATCATTTCTTCCTCGTCCGGTTCAAAGGAAACTATAGGCTCAATATCAGGCATTTTTTGAACAGGGATTGTCTGTAAAAGACGCGCAAGATGATTTTTTCGTTCTTCTACTCCCTGCATAGTCCCAGCTGAAGTAACAAAAAAATTATTTCTAATTAAATGTTCAGAAAGTTTGGTGTATTGACGCTCTTCTAAAAAGAGAGAGAATCTAGACACTAATTGTTTTTTATATTCTTCGATAATTTCATCATCATTAATCAGATCACTTTTATTGAGGACAAAGAGGATCTTCTTTGAAATAACGAGCTCATCAGAAGCATAAACATTAAAAGCTATCAAATCTCCTTCCTGTTCAAAAGCAAAATAGAAATCTTCCACCTCACTCAACACTTTTTCCTCAATATATTCTTTAATTTCATCAAATAACTGTAGAGTCTCTCATATTCATTGGTCATACCTAGACAAATCCATCACCATAGCAAAAAATCTCGCTTTCAAAACATGACGGAGAAAATCATTTCAAAGCCCTTTTCATTCAGAAGCTCCCTTAATGAGTCAAGGGATATCTACCATATTAAATCTAAAATTCCCAACACTTACTGAGCCAAGATTAGGAATCAAGGTCGTAAAAGGATAATCTGCAACCTTTGCTTTGGTCGCAGAAACGCAGTTAATTAAAGAAGATTTTCCAACGCTCGGATTTCCAATAAGTCCAACATCGCCAAGTAATTGAAGCTCTAAAATAAGTTCTTTCTTATGTCCTGGTTCTCAAAGGAGAAAAAAATTCGGATACTGATGTACGGAATCCTTGAAGTGAATATTCCCTTTCCCTCAAGTACCCCCAGAAAGTGCAATTCGCTCTTCTCCATCCTTAGTAAAATGATGAAGCACTTTCCCTGAATCTCCATCTTTAATCAAGGTTTCAACAGGAACCGTTAAGATAAAATCTTCAGCATCGGCTCCATATTGATCTTTTGTCCTTCCATCTTCACCATTATCAGCTTTATAATTCTTTTTATATTTATACTCCAAAAGGGTATTTTCATCTTTACTTGCCCTAAAAATAATGGAACCACCACGACCTCCGTCGCCTCCATTTGGTCATCCGTAAGGAAGATTGGGCGCTCTGCGTCCGCTCGCGATTCCATTTCCTCATTTTCCGGATTCTACTGTGATTTTCACCTCATCGTAAAACTGCATAATACTTCCTTATAATAATCTACAATTAAAAGTCTAGAGTAATATCACAAAAAAGAATATATTATCCTTCAGTTTTTTTAGCATTCAATTTATGCAATATCTCTTGCATCTGATTAAAATCAGAAAAAGTCTGTACCCAAAATGTTAAATGTCTCAATAAAAAGTTTTCCATCATAATTCATAAGGCAATATTTTTTTCATCACGAGCAACGGTTATTTGATCAATCACATGTTGCTGAGTTTTTTCCAATTCAGTAGCTTTCTGCTGTTCAGAAGATGGATCTACTTCTGCAATGACATTATCATCTGTTTGCATGGACACAGGGTTTTGTACAATGGCGTAATCATTCGCTGTTTGTGGAGAGTTCAAAGGACTAGCAACTCATAACGTTTTTTGTATTTGCACATTTTCCTTTTTTGATTCTTTCTCCTGTTTTTGTTGAGAGCTTTTAGTGTTTAATTGCACCTTAGTATTTTGTTCGACAGTAAAAGTGAACATATCTCAAAAATTTAAATTTTTTGTGGAACTATCCAACATTTCTTTTTGCTTGGTATATGTTCAGAGTTCTCCACTTTTATCCAAAGAATCCAACACTCCATACATTTCAGAAATAACCTTTTCTAAACTATAGATAATAATCCCATTACTATCAAAAAAATAATTGGTAGTAGGCACCGCACAAAATTTAATTTTCATTATCGGTCAAAGTCCATGAGAAGTCTTAGGATCTCGCAAAGGAGAATCCCAAGTATTACAGGCACACATCACTTTACAAGCAAGTTTTTCATCAAATCTCAGCCCATCACACTTAGCGACACATTCTTTTGTTATCGCAATATTTTCCTGTTGAACTGATAAACGAATAAAGCTCACCTTGGCTAGAGCAGAGCCAGTTGTCCCATATTTATCCTGAAATTCAAACAAAAACTCTCAATTTTGACTAAATGCATACCAAGGAAGTCCATTATTGTTGGTAACCTTAATATCAGGATGATTAAAAGTAATGGTTGCAATCACAGAACCTACCGTAAATTTATGAGGATTATAAGTAATAGTAGCCTGCATTCTTCATTTTGTTGTAAGAGTTTTTTCATTTCATTCTGGCTGTTCCTTTAGCATATCTTCGACATATTCAATAAAATCTTCCGAACTAATATCTTTAATATCCGGATTCATATTTTCTGTAGTATCAGGCTTTTGTTCTTCTTGCTCTCCAAGAGTGCCTTCTTCAGGACAAGGATCTTCACCGATTGCAGATGTTCAATCAGATGAAGACGCCTGACTTCATCATTGAGAATCTAAAAATTTTTCAAACTCTTCATCATTACCAATAGGATTAGTAGTATCAGACGCCCCCCCTTTATTTCAAGAATCTGTACCTTGTTCTCCTGTTTCAGTATCCGTATGAGAAGGCTCTCCTGTTCCTGAGGAAGAATCTGTATTGGATTTATCAGGATATTTCGACATATTTTTGAAAACCGGCATCTTATAATAAGCGATAATAAAAGATTCTTTAATATCTTCAAAAAACACCTTTGCTAATACATTCAAATCAAACAAAAGATCAAAAGGAGAATCATCTTCATCCGTAAAAACATTCCAATTCCAAAATTTA
>CAZEFV010000021.1:0-972 GCA_964511595.1 uncultured Candidatus Peribacteria bacterium | reverse complement strand
TCGAAAAAGGAATTTATCTCTACAATCAGTCATCACATCACCATAAAATCCATCTTTAGGATAATAACATCGATTGAAGGCTTTACAGGAAGTCTCTGCAGATTGTCTATTAGGGACAAGGTCCAAAGAATTTAACGTATTTCTCCCAATTTGAAGTGCCATATTTCTACGAAAATCATCACTAAAATAGTACAAAATCGCAGAAATGTCTTTATTATTGAGATAACACTGTTGAAGAGCTAATTGGTCTTTAATAACTTCAATGCCTCATAACGCCTTATCTAAATCATTATTTTGTATTTCTTGCAGGACATCGCTAAAAGGATTTTTAGGAAAATTAACATCATATACACGGGACAATCAGGGTTGTTGTTGCATTTCATCTAAATAATGCAATAACGCTCTAGAAATACCTAAATCCAAAACAAATTCCGTCTGATCAATATCATCCCAAACATTCAATACAGCACCAAAACTACCTCCACAATAGAGGCCAATCAAAAGCAATATACTCAATAAGAGTGATTTAAGATGAGGCAGGTGCTTGAACATTTCTTAATTTTTCATATAAAGCATAAAAAGGAGGCAAGAGTTTAGAGGCACGATCTCTGAGTTTCACAAGCATTTCCTGATATCGAACAAATCCCACATGCATTGGATAGGATGAAGAAAACTCTTGCCATTCACGCAATGCGACAACTAACGCTTGTTTTAGTTGCTGTCTCTGCTGTTGCATAATCTGAATCTCCAAAGCATATTGATTTTTAATGTTAGGATAATCCTTCATTTTAGGGCTCAACATCTCTAGACTTAGCCAACGAGTGTAAAAATCAACAAACAAACTATAATTCAAATATTCATTAGTAATAAAAGAAATAAAATGTTGATCCATTATGACCGTATCCGACCAAATAAGTCATGGAAATGGAACAGTAAGTATAGAAACACTTTTAATACGTTTCAGCATTTCTT
>CAZEFV010000020.1:0-11121 GCA_964511595.1 uncultured Candidatus Peribacteria bacterium | reverse complement strand
GGAGTCGAACCCCTGACCTCCTGCGTGCAAAGCAGGCGCTCTACCAACTAAGCTACGAGCCCGCAACCACTTCCCCAAGATAGTTTTTCTCTCACCAATTGCAAGAGAAAACTCTATTTGCTCTGTGTATTATGAAACATTTTTGCCATTCTTGCCTTTTTTCTACTTGCATTTCTAGGCTTCAAAATACCTACTTTTAGACATTTATCGATTCTTTTTTGGATATGACTCAATTCAGTAGCTTCGATTTTTTCTCCTTTTTCAACAGCTTTTACAAATTTTTTCATTGCCATCTTCATCCTAAGTTTAAAATCTCTATTCCTGATAGCAAGTTTTTGAGATCTATTCATAGCTTTTTTTGCAGACTTTGTAATTGGCATTGGTACACAAAAGAGAAATAAACATAAATGAAGTAAGCTGGAGCCAGCTGACGGAATTGAACCGACGACCCACCGCTTACAAGGCGGTTGCTCTACCTGCTGAGCTAAGCTGGCACACGTTCCTCCGAGGGTGGGGATCGAACCCACGACCAAATGGTTAACAGCCATCTGCTCTACCGCTGAGCTACCTCGGATTAGCTGTACCCCTCTATTTACACAATTCCCTATCAATTTCAAGAGAATCTTACAAAAAAGGTCATTTTCTTTCTTTTGGTGATAAAAATCCGCTTTTTCTTTTGATTTTCATAAGGAAATACCTACATTTTAAACTAAATGCAAGCATCATTTATTACCTCAGCAGCAAATTTTCAGCAATGTCCTCCGCCTTCGGTGCCAGAGGTAGCATTTTTTGGGAGATCAAATGTAGGAAAATCTTCACTGATCAATACCCTTACTCAGAGGAAAACACTTGCAAAAGCGAGCGGAACGCCAGGGAAAACCAGACTTATCAACTTTTTTCTTATCAAAGAAAAAAGGGGAGACGAGGAAATACAGCGACAAATTGTCGATCTGCCAGGATATGGATACGCAAAAGCAGGAGAAAAAGAAAAAAAAAGCCGATTAGATGCCACGCAAACTTTCCTCACACGTAGACCAACACTCCAAAGACTCTTTCTCCTCATCGATGCAAGTATCCCTCCACAAAAGATAGATCTCGAAATGATAAAAACCTTAGTAGAGGCAGAGATTCCTCTTGCCCTCATTTTTACCAAGATTGACAAATCGACACAAAAAGACAGATCCAGACATCTCAGCGCTTTCAGCCTACAGCTCAAACAACTTACAAAAAAGACGATCGATCAGCTCTTCATCTCCAATAAAAATGGAAAAGGAAGAGAAGAAATTTTGAATTATGTTGTAAAAAATTGTGTGAACTAGAAAAAAACAGAGAAAAATGTATTGGTGGTAAAAATTCCTTAAATTGGAAAAGTTTAAAGTGTAATCCGCTAATGAAGTATACCTTTAGCCGTTTTTTCTATTTCGCCAGAATATTCTCCAAAAGTTCAGGAAATTCAGCCTGTCAAAAATGTCCCCTATTATCAAAAGTTAATAACTCTGCCCTAGGAAGATACACAGATAATCTCTCTGCATCAGCATAAGAGCAGGCAAAATCATCTTTTGAATGATAGATAAAAATCTGATCCACTTGATGTTGAATACTTGGAATCAATGTTATGTCAAAAGCAAAATCTCCAATATAGTTTGCATCTGGTGGCAAGTTTTTCCCATCGATCAAAGTCCCAACCAAATGGAGCTGAGTGATTTTTTTAGGAAAACAGTTTTCTGCTAAATATTTCAGCAAAAATAGCGTTCCCAGTGAGTGTCAGATTAAGATCGTTCCTTCATCATTCAGCTGAGGGAATATCTTCTCAAACCAGAGTTTCCACTCCTCATAAGAGGCAAAATGGTTGAGAGGCATCTCGGGAGTAGCATACTGATAATTATTTCCTAATTTTTCTTTTAACCAATATTGCCATTTCTTTTTCTCCTCGCAAAAAAAATCACAGTTTCTATTTTCCAGAGCTCTGCGAAAACCTTCACGACTAGAAAAACACTTACCTCCATGAATAAAAATGACTTGTTGCATAGGTAATCAGGTAATAATAATTAAAACTCACAGTTTTTCGGCGTCCTAGGAAACGGCAATACATCACGGATATTTTCCATTCCCGTAATATACATCAATAATCTTTCAAATCCTACTCAAAATCCTGCATGAGGCACGCTTCCATATTTACGTAACTCTAGGTACCATCAATAATCTTCAGGAGTTCAAACTCCCATATCTTTGATTTTTTGTGTCAATACATCCAATCTATCTTCTCTCTGACTTCCTCCAATAATCTCTCCAATGCCAGGAGCTAAAAGATCCATTGCAGCAACAGTTTTTCCGTCTTCATTTAGCTTCATATAAAATGCCTTAATCTCTTTTGGATAATCCGTGATAAAAACTGGCCCTTTCCAATATTCTTCAGATAAATATCTTTCGTGTTCCGTCTGGAGATCCATTCCTCGTTGTACAGGATATTCAAATTTCTTTCCACTTTTTTGCAAAATATCGATAGCCTCAGTATAAGTAAGTCTTCAAAAAGCTGATTCTGTAAACTTGATCAACCTTTCTTTTACGTCTGGATTAATAAATTTAGTAAAAAATTCCATTTCAGGAGCAGCATGTTCTAGTACATATTTAAAGACATATTTCAACAAATCTTCTGCTAAATCCATATCATCTCTGAGGTTAGCAAAAGCAATTTCTGGCTCAATCATCCAAAATTCAGAAGCATGACGAGTAGTATTAGAATTTTCAGCACGAAAAGTCGGTCAAAAAGTATAAATTTTTCCAAATGCTGTCGCAAATATTTCCCCCTCCAGTTGTCCTGATACCGTTAGACATGCTGGTTTCCCAAAAAAGTCATGTTCATAATCGATAGATTCAGATTTTTTTTCTATAATTTTTTCAAGATCTAGAGTCGTTACCTGAAACATTTCTCCTGCACCTTCCGCATCTGATGCCGTAATAATAGGAGTATGTACATAGATAAATCAATTTTCATTGAAATACTTATGAATAGCGAACGCCAACAAACTTCTCATTCTAAATACTGCAGAAAAAGTATTTGTCCTTGGTCTCAAGTGTGCAATAGTACGCAAAAATTCCATAGAATGTCACTTTTTTTGAAGAGGGTAATCATTCGGAGAATCTCCGATAATTTCAATATGTGTTGCTTTCAGCTCAAAATCTTGTTTTCATCACTGACTTTCTAACAAAATTCCTTCAACTTGAAGTGAACTAGAAATCCCCAGTTTACAAATTTCATCAAAATTCGATAAATCATTTTCAAAAACAACTTGAAGGTTCTTTAAATACGATCCATCATTTAGTTCAAGGAAGCCAAATGTTTTAGAGTCACGAATAGTCCTAACTCGTCCATTCATAACTATTTGTTTTCATAAGTGAGAAGTATAGTTCTTATAGATCTCGGCAATAGAAATCTTCATAACTTTAAAGTAACAAAAAAATAAAGAAAAAAGAGAAAAAATACTGATAATAACTACGCTATTTCTCCAGTGATAACTGGCGCCTCAGGAGTCGAAGTATCATTAGCCAGAGGAGTTTCAGCGAGCTCATTATTCACAGCAGGAGCTTCAACACTTGCTATTTCTGGCACAGAAGTTACTACCTCCGGAGTTTCAGCGAGTTCATTATTGACTACAGGACTGTTCACTATAGGAGTGTCAGCTATTGGCATGTTAGGAGCAGGAATCTCATTAGTAAGAGGAGTTTCAGCGAGTTCGCTGTTTGCCACAGGAATTTCAACAGTTGGAATCCCTGGAGTAGCTGTCTCCACAGGAATCGAAGGATTAGGTGCTGGCGTTTCCATTACGGGTATCTGAATATCTCCTTCTTGTACTCCCTGGTTAGGATTTTTTACCTCCTTAACAAAGGATTTTACCTGATCTACAGCTTGAGATCCTACAGTAGCCGCTTTATCTGTAATGTTTTGTACAAAAGTACCTTCCAAAGGAGTCTCTAAGATAACCGTATTTACAACACCTTTTCCAGTTTCTGCTGCTCCACTAACGGTTTCTTTCCCTGCTTCCACTAGTCCAGCGCCCGTTTGAGTTACAGCTGTAGTAGTGGCAGATGCAATATCTTTCACCGCACCTACAACATTTCCAAGAACATTTCCTCCCTGATTATTTTGTACAGCGCTTCCTACTCCTTGGGTCATAGTTGCAGATGCAGTAGCCGCAGTTTGTGCTACGGTTCATAAAATAGTCGCACTTGTTTGTACGGTTTTTCCAGCAACATCTGCCGTTTTAGAAAAAAACTTTTTAGCCCCATTCCAAAATTTAGAAAAAAATCATTGAGGTTTTTCTGTAGGAGCCAGTTGCTCAGATAGTGGAGGAACCGCCGTAGTTTCTGCATGAACGGTATTTTCTGTATGATGTCCATGTACAGAAGCAGTATGAGGATGTGTGGGTATTGTTGATTGAATTTCTGGCGTAGGTATAGTAGTTTCTGACATCTTCAAGAGAATAAAAGATAAAAAAATCACCATAAAAGATAACGTTTTTATCTTCATTGTCAAAGCAAAACAACGAAAGGAGGGATTTACGCTTGACGTTTATTGTTATGTATTAAAAATAAAGAAAAAATTTGAAGAAACACCACATAAAATCAGAGATAGAAAAGTTACTCAGTTTGGTCTTTCTGTAATTTTTCTACTGCTTTAAGGATCATTTCCTTATGATCGGGGAAGGCGAACAGTAGACTATCCAGCTGATCTAAATCAACCTCTACAATCGCTTTAGCATCATCCCCAGCCTTTACTTTTCCAGCAAGAATATTTGCCTTAAAGGCATGGCTAATGGCATGACCACGAGGATCTCTATCTGGATTATCCCAATATCCGAGGTAATCAGTCTCTTCGTCTATTTGTAATTGGAGATTTAGCTCCTCCAAAGCCTCTCTCGTAGCAGCAGTTACAAGCTTTTCCCCTACATCAACAAATCCACCAGGTAAAGCCACTCCGGTAGGATAATTTTTTCTTTCAATAAGAATTAATTTCCCTCTTTTATCAAATGCTACAATATCGACAGCGATTCTTGGTGATTTCATTTCTTTCTTGAAAATATCCTGCAGTCTTTCAGGAGCGCCAATGGTTTCAAGATATTCAATCGCTTCTGTAGAAAGATATTGATTGAGCTGAGAAGTCTGTCTACGGGCTAACATTTCCCTGATAGTAGATCATTTAACAAATTCTCTGACTTCGACATTAATAGTTTCTTTTCCAGCTTGTTGCATAATTTGAGCGACTTGCGGATTACCAGTAATCACATAATCAAAATGAGGAAGCTCTTGAAAAATATAATTTCCCCATTTTTCAGCATCTCAAAAATCAGGAATTGCATAAATTTCTGTCTGCATGGTAGTATGCAAGTCCTTTGAGGTAATCTCTACCAATTTTCTTCTTTCATCAAAGGTGAACGGATTTTCTGCGTTGTATTCCTTATTTGAAGATCAAATTCAAATAATCATTTTTGAAAGGTTATGTGTCCATCCCTGTTGGATACCATCTAAATGACCTTTATGTAGTCATGGTTGAGCGCGAGTGATAAATAATCAGACTTTTTTTTCCATAATATTAAAGAGAAATAGAGTAAATAAAAGATAAATCATTAAAACGAGTTTTTTTCTTTCATTTTAATAATAAAAGGTACTTGTCTACGTTTAAATTCATTTCTTTGAATTTTAATTTTTAACTGTTGCAGTTCCTCCAAGGGAAGAGAGTATTTGTGAGCGATCTGCGTAAGAGGAAATCCATACAAAATTTCTTCAATTGGATAGGAAAGCCTTTCATAATCAAAGGGATCTACTTGTCCATTTGCCAATTCAGCAGAAGCTTTTCTCTCGATGATTTCATGAGGGATAATGTCGATTCATTCAATATCGTTCAGATATCTACACAGCTGATATACTTCATGTTTATTGAGATCTCAAAGGAGAGATATTGCTCAGATTAAATCCCCATACAGAGTTCAATATCCTAGTGCCAATTCCGTTTGATTGGAGTTATTGATTACTATAGCATTCTTATTATTTGCTATATTCATAAGGATGTCACCTCTGATTCTCGCTTGAATATTTTCATGACTGACTCACGACAAACTTACATCAAGGCAATCCTCTGAAAATTGTTCAAAAGAAGCTAAAATCTCTCCAATAGGTCCGATATCGAGATGAATTCATAAATTTCCCGCAAGCTTTTGGCTCCAAAGGAGTGAGTTATTACTATTAAATTGAGTAGGCAAATAAATTGCATGAATTTGCTCAGGAGCGAGAACCTTAGATAAAAGATAAAGGTTTAAAGCAGAATCTACTCATCAGGATACTCCAATAACCACGTCTCTAATACCATTTTTATCGAGATAATCTTTTATTCATAATTTCATCGCTTCAAAAATAGCGTGATAGGTATCATGTTCGCTTGATAAAAACACTCACAGTTGCTGATCAGTCCTTTCTCCTGAACCAGCATCATCGGTATTGATCACTTTTATACACTCTTCTAGGTGCTTGAGAGTTCGGGATTTATTTCCTTCTTTATCAAGTATAATACTGGCTCATTCTAATACGACTCCATTCTCAGCTCAAACCTGATTAACGTTTACAAAAAAAGAGTTATTTGCTTGACGATTTATATTGGCTATCTGCTTTCTTTGCTTGAGAGAAGAAGGGGAAAATCTTTCAGAGGAAAGAGTGAACATCGCATCAACATGTCAGGGGGTTTGTTGTTGAGAGAGTTTTGCTTTTATTCCAAGGGTAATTTGACCAATCTTTCCTTCTCAAAAAGAGAAAAATAAATCTTTATCCCCTTCCTCGAAAAATTCTGATTCACTTTTTCCATCATAATTCTGTAAATGTTGTTTATGATACATTTGGATATCTTTTCCGATAATAGCAGCTGCATTATATTTTTTCATCTTTCCAGATGCTAATTTCTCTGCATCGTTATAATCGATACATCAAATAATAACTTTCAAATCCTCTTTAGTTTGTAAGACAACATCTCTAATCTTATACAACAATTCTTTCTGCCTTTTGATAAATGTTTCATCATCTAGTATATGAGCAAAGCTATTTTGTGGGAGAGAAAAAGGATATCCAGTCGTCGCAAATTCTGGAAAAACGATTACATCTGAATCGGGTCAGATTTGTTCTATGGTGTGTTGAATTTTTTGGTAATTATAGTCTAAATCGTAGGATTTAGAGTTAATTTGTGCGATTCCTATTTTCATAACAATACAGAAAAGAGATAAAATACAGAAAGAAAAGTAAAAGATCATGTCATACCTAATTATCGTCTATGCGGCCATATTTTGCAAATTTTTCCTTACTTTTTGATGAATCTGCGCGGTTTTTTCGCTTTCTTGAGTTGGATAGTCGACTCGTTGCATAGTATGTAATAGCTGTTCTCTAGCATCTTTTATTGCCTGCATATCATCGATAGTATAGAGCAATTTCCCATTTTTATAGACAGGCTGAAGGAGTCTCTCTCCTTGTACAGGTTCGTGTTCTTGAACGATATACCTTGTGTTATTTCTAATTTCTATGTTAAGAGTACCAGGTATAGGCTCTTTATCAATATCGTTAGAAAGCTTTCCAGTAGGCTCATGTTCGGCTTCAGTTAATTTATAACCGACAGATAAAGCGTCTCTGGTTTTATTTCTAGCAATTAATAAGCCACCAAGTCCATATTGAATAAAATCTTTTGGATTGAATCAGGCTTTTTTAACTGCTTCTTCGATTTCAATAATTTCTTCAATAGAGGAAATGTCTGATGCAACGATTTTATCTTTTGAAGGATCTAGCATATCATGAGCTTGCAGTTGCTTGAGAGCATAGAGTACTTGATCGCAGATATTTCCACTATCTAGCCTCATCGCAATGACTTTCCCTGTGTCTCTATATTTCTTTTTGAGAGCAATAATTTTGTCGATTCCTTGATAAGAATCTATGAGATCAACCAATAATGCAATATTTTCAGATTTCTCTATAGCGTTGATAAAGGCTGCATCTTCGGTAGGATAAGAAGAAAAATATCTATGAGCGGTAGTTCCTCCCGCTTTTAATTGAGGATATACAAGTGCAGCAGCGTCATTTGAAGTAGAGATCAATCCTCCTCCAACAATATTTGCTACAACAGCATCTAAATGGTATTGTTCATTTGCCGCAGCCCTTCTCCCAAATTCAGCAACTCTTCCTTCTCAAATGATCTGTTCTATCATATGAGTCTCAGTAGCAACGATAGACTTAAAAAAAGTTCTAATGAAATCGGGTTCGAAAATAGCTGCTAACTCAGAGGGTCAACGCACACTCATGATAGGCTCTTTTACTTTTACTGCTGTTCCATCTGCCACAGCATTAATTTCCAATGGTAAGTATCCTCCATTATCAATGACTTCCTGCCACATTTCATAATTAAAAGATCCATTTCAGCCTTTTTTAGCTTGTGCAGAGTAATATTCTTTAGCGAAATCTAATTCCTGCTGAGTAAAGGGAGTCCCTAAAATCTTTTTTAAAGCGGATCTCACTCCATACACTACATTATAGGTTTTATTTGGCGATCTCCTAAAAGTAAGGGTATAAGTTTCGGTTTCTTGTGCTTTATCTCCCTTCAAATGCGTCATAGTTCTGTTGTAAGCATCAGTTTGGATGATCTTATTTTTTGTCGCAATATTCTGCCTGACGGCTTCATCAGTTATTTGTTCGTATTCTTCATAAGAAATCTTAGGGAACTCATAGAACTGTCTCTGATAATCAGAAAGATTGAAGGTATTCATAATAGAGATAATAGTAGAAAATAAAAATTGTATAAAAAAATATCAATTAGTTAAAATTTTGGTCGAAAAGGTCTCTTAATTTAGATAAAGTGATAATTTGTATTCCTTTAGCGGTCATTTCTTGGATTTTATTCGCCGTAGTGTCTGGAGCTACTCCTTTAATAGCTTCCTCGATCACATATGTTGTATATCAAAGATCTTTTGCATCTAAAGCAGTCTGCCCAGTACAATAATCTGTAGCAACTCCACTAATAATTAACGTATTCTTATGTTGTTCTTTCAATATTTGATCTAAATTAGTCCCATCAAAGCCACTATAAGCAGAGCTTACAGGTTGCACTCCTTTCGGGATATGGAATTCAAAATCTGAATCACGCAGAGGAGGAGTTAGCTTTGCTCATTCAGTATTTTGAATACAATGATCAGGTCGTACTATCTCCTGTCATACTTTCGAAAGAAATGTTTGTAATTCTTCCAAGGTAAATTCTGCTCTATCTCCGATTCCATGAGACTCAGGCGTCCAATGTTTAACCTCTTCATAAGTAATGATATCATAAGGTTTTTTGTTTGTATAGTTTGCTGCAAACAGTACATGTCATGCAGGGTGAAAGTCAAAGACATTCAAGAGAGAAACTTCATAAGATTTACAAAGCTGAATAATCTTTTCAGTAGCCAAAGCCGCTAATTCTCATTCTGGTACATAAAGTTCATTCAATGACGCATTTTCAAAGCCTTGAGTGTTATCAATGCTGATAAAAGCCATTTCGTTGGCAGAGAGTTTTTTTGAAGTATTCATGATAATGTAGAATAAAGAATAAAACGGCAATAATTGTAATAAGTACAATAAGATAGGAGTAAAAAAATATTTTTTTGCATAAAAAGAAAATAATAAAGATGTTTTTGTTATATTTTTGATGTTTTTTTGTTTATAAAATGCGAATGAGTAAAGGAGTATAAAAATCATAATCATATCTTGTGCTATAAGTATTCAGAAGGGTATGTCAATATGCTTATGGTATGAGATACAATAACAAGGGGCTAAAAAAAATAAAATATCCTCATCTCATATAATTGTATTATATACAATAAGAATGAAAAATCAAGAGATTTTTATACTTTTTTTCTGGTGAAAAAAATAACAGTTTCGCTTGCATATTTTGTCATTTTTATTATATAAGATATATTCATTTTTATACTTTTTTTAAATTCTTCCTTGATAAAAAATCCATGATTCAACAAAAAATAGCGATTTCAGTAGATAATGTGATTTTCACTATTATCAATGATAAATTACAAGTACTTCTTTTTCAAAGGTCTGAAGAACCTTTTAAAGGTATGTGGACAATTCCTGGAGGTTTAGTGGGAGATGCACAAACCTTAGAAGAATCCGCCTACCAAAAATTAGAGGAGAAAACCAATGTAAAGGACATCTATTTGGAGCAACTCTATACCTTCTCCGATATAGAGAGAGATCCGAGAGGAAGAACCATTTCTACCACTTACATGGCACTAGTCGCTAGAGAGAAAATCCTTTTAAAGACCTGAGTAAAAGGGGGTGAAGTAAAATTTTTTCCGATTGAATATTTGCCAAAGTTATGATTTGATCATAAAATAATTGTTGATTATGCCGTAAAAAGATTAAAACGAAAGCTCGAATATACTAATGTCGCTCAGTATATTTTACCTGAGAAATTCACCCTTACGGAGCTGCAAAAAGCATATGAAGTGATCTTGGACCAAAAATTAGATGTCAGAAATTTTAGAAAAAAAATCGATAAATTAGGGATTCTCAGAGAAACAGGAGAAAAAAAAGTCTGAGACCAATACAGACCAGCTAGATTATTCGAATTTATCAACAAAGAAATGGAAATAATTTCCTTTATCTAAAACAGATTTTTTTGCAAGATGGCTCTTCAGGAGAGCAATATGACACTATTGTAGAAAAACTTCTACACTTTTTTGAAAAAACCATTGATGTTTTTAAAATATTAAGTATACTGACAAAGTGGTTATTTTACACCTAAATAAAAACTCGGAGGAAAAAATGAGTAAAGAAAACGACAAAAAAACTAAAGCAGAACAAGCTGGAACAGAAGTAGCGTCAGTTTTCGGTGTTGATATTGACACTTCTCGTGTGGGAATTAGAAAAAAGGGAAAATCGATACACGGGCATGCAAATGATATTTTAGAAAAAAATGGTAAAATGACCTATTTTGGAGCTATTCGATTAGGATATTCCTTCTAATCAAGAGGTATAAAAGCTGGAACAATATTATCTATTCCAGCTTTTTTCGATATTGATTTTTGATGAGAAAGAAGTATACCGAGATAA
>CAZEFV010000019.1:0-11181 GCA_964511595.1 uncultured Candidatus Peribacteria bacterium | reverse complement strand
ATTCATCTCTCTTTTTCTTGTTCCATCCAATCCATATCAGATTCTCCATCATGAGTTTCACCTATTTTATGCTTTTTCCCAGTATAAAAAAGGATTCTTTCCGTAGTAGTCGTTTTCCCAGCGTCAATATGAGCCATGATACCGATGTTTCTCACCCTTTCGAGTGGGGTAATGTCTGCCATTTTTCTAAAAATTAAAAAAAAGTAAAAAAACACTGATTTTATACACAAATCTCCTTATTTTTCAAGAGATTTTTTTCAATCAAACCTCCCTCCCAAGAGAAAGATAGAGTAAAAATAATTTACATAGAAACCTGCATAGTACGGACATTCCCCTGTGTAGAAGTTCTAGCATTTCCATTAGTTCTTTCTACCATTCTATTCATATCTTGTTGTCCACGTTGTTCCATCATTGCTTCCATATCCAAAGGAGTACCTTCTGGGCTAAGTCCAGCATTTATCATCCCTTCTTCGCTAATATACATCCCTCTGATTTTATCTCCAAAGGAGAGTCAGGCTATTATCTGAGTATTTTGTTCATCAGAAGTTCAGATTTCTACTTCTCTATCGGTCCATTTACCATTTTCAAAGAGCGAAACTACATCTTTTCCATCAACTCTTGTAATTGCTTGATTAGGAACTACTAGTACATTTTTAGTTTGTGAAGTCACAATTTTAGCGCTTCCTCCCATCCCTGCAAAAACAATTTCTTCAGGGGAAGTTTTTTCAAAAGCAACAATCACTTGATAAGTAGCAATTCCTTGGCCAACAGGAACTGAGTTAATTTCCGACACAACTCACTCATAAGTTTTCCTCGGATAAGCATCTAAGTAGACAACAACCGGCATTCACGTTTTTAATTTAATAATATCAACCTGCTCAACATCCAAAGCCATTTCTAAAATGTTATTACTTTCTACATAAATATATTTGATATCATTAGTATTAGTGCTTCCTAACTCTATATTATCTCCCATTTGGATATCCATTTGCGTAATTACTCCATCAAAATTCGCCTCTAGAAGATAATCTTCATACTTATCCATCAAAGATCTTAAAGCATCTTGTCTCTGAGTAACAGCATTTTTTGCCTGTCTGATTTTAGTTTCATCTAAAGAGTCTCCTGCTTTAATTTTTTTAATATTCCTTTTTTTTGTATCAATATCATCTAAAAGTTGTACTTTCTCTTTTTGTTGAGTGAGTAGTAAAGGATTAATAGAAAGCTGATCTTTTTCTAAAGTAGTTTTCGCCTGATCTAAGACCAATTGAGCAGCATTCAGTTCGCGTTCTTTGTCTGTTAAAGAATTATCATCTTTCAAATCAGCAAAAATATTAACCGTTGTACTATACTGTTGAATATATTTAATTCAAGCAGATTGAACCTGAGTTCAAAAAGAATCTGCATACTTATTTACAACACTTTGAGTAAGAGTAATCGTTGTAATGCTTTCTTTAAACATTGAATAATTTATTTCTCATCGAATCATAAAATTAGAACCAAGATTTTTTAATTTAGCATAAGCATTTAAAACTTCAGTATCTGTAAGATCTTTAACATCTTTTGCATCCAAAGTTTTTTGTATAGTTTCCAATTCATCTCGTTGGGCAAAGATTTCCCAAAAGAGTTTTTTACTTTGATCAATGAGAGTAGTATTTTTAGCTCCTATATAAATAATATCTTCATTCGTTCTTTTATATGCGGAAGACATTTCCATCAATTCATCATAACTATCAAGCAAGGATCTAACTGCATTCACAGACGTTTTGAGATCAAAAACAGCTGTCTGAAATTTATTATTTCTCTCCCTCATTTTACTAGACAACGCCAAATCAACATTCGCTGAAAAAGAACCAGATAAAAGTTCATCATAATCAGCTTTGACATCATCATAAGATTTTTGAGCATTTACAATATTTTGCTTATCTTTTTCTATTTGTTGCGTAAGTTGAGCTAATGCTAAAGCATGATCCTGATCAATAGTTTTTTGTTTACTTAAAAGTTGATCTAAATCCGCTTCTTGAGCAAGAAATTCCAAATCAAGGTTACGTTGATCTAAAAGATCTTTTAACGCCTGATTTGCATCATCTAAATTCAATCTAGCCTGTTTTACCTGATCATCTAGATCATCAGTAGAAATGGCCGCCAAAATTTGGCCTTTAAAAACAGGATCTCCCACTTTCACATTTACTGCAGTAACTTTTCCTTTGTTACTAAAAGTAAGTTTCTGTGAATTAGAAAACTGTGTAGTCCCCTGAAGAGTCAAAGAAGTTTGAACATCTCCAGTTTTAACAACATATTCATAGGCGACAAAATCAGTACTTAAAGGAACTTTAGTAACCTGTTTATAAATTACCACTCAAAGGATTATCAACACAATCAAAATAAGAATAGAAAGCTTTTTATGAGTCAGAATTCGAGAACGAGTGCGTTTCATAACAAAAAAATGAAAAATAATAAAAGTCAAACTTTAATATACTTTTTTTTAGTGTTGAAGTCAAGAGATTTTTTTATATCATGAAACGAGCATTTATTTTAATTGATTACCATGAGCATCAAATCAGATCTACAATTTTTCTATGACCACGAGGCAAAAAAATATGCTGAAACGAGACAAAAATTCCGATATGAAGGAGAAAAAGTGCTAAAAGAAATAGAAAAAATTGCTGAACAGAAAAAAAAAGATAAAAAAGACTGAAAAGTAAAAATTTTAGAAATTGGGGCAGGAAGTGGAAGATTTGCAACATTTTTAAAAGAAAATTTCAAATGAGAATTTGAATATCAAGGATGTGATATTTCAAGTGAATTATTAAAATACGCACATAAGAACAATCCTAAAATGCAATTTGAAGTGAGTGATATGCTAACTTTTCTAGAACAGCAACCTCAAGAAAGTGCTGACATCATAGTAGGAATAGCCAGTTTTCAACATCTTCCAACTCAACAGGAACGTTTATTATTGATGAAATACGCCTATAGAGCATTGAGATATCCTGGAATATTACTCATGACCAACCGAGCATGTTCAAAGCGATTTTTGCAAAAACATCGAAAAATATTTTTTAAATCCCTTTATCATACGGTCACTACTTTCTGAAAACAAAATTGGAGAGATGTAGAAATCCCTTGGACCAATAAAGGAAAAACCTATCACAGATATTATCACCTTTTTAGTCTAAAAGAGCTAAAAAATCTGGCTTTATCTTCCTCTTTTAAGTTGAAGGAATGCGGATATATAGACAGAGAGGGTACGATAAGTAAAAATCGAAAAAACGCAAGAAATAGCCGATTTATAGGGATAAAAAAAGGAGTTTTTTAAGAAGAACAACCAATGGTCAAAGTCTTTTTCGTAATTTCTTGGCCATCGATCCATGCAGTAAAAGTTTGTTTTCCGAGAGAAGAAGCGTAAGGAACCAAATTTCGGATTTTACCATCAGATTTCTTTTTCCATAGAATGGGAGAAAGAAAAGAAGGATAAAAATACTGAACACGTAACATATCTTGTGAAGATATTACTGATCCAATTTCCAAAGGAAATCGTCCACAAGTGTTCACCTCAAGACAAGGCTCTCCATTAACCAAAAAATGAAAACCTTGAGAAAAAGAGTCTTTCAGAATACATTCAGCGCTTGTATCTTGTCCATTTTGCTGTCCTGTACCATTACCTACATTTCCAGTTCAATTGCCATTTTCTCCTGTGCCATTTGATCACGTTTCTATATTGATACCATTTCCCGTACCAATAACAATTGTTTCCTGCTGGTAAGCCAGATCTAAAGAGAAGTCTTCCGATGTACGAGTTGCATTAGACACAAGAGAAAAAGCTACTCCAGAAAAAGAAATAATTGTAGAAGCTCCAGCTTTTTTCCCTTCTCATTCGCCCGCTTTCAAATATTCCGTTTCAATAAAATTCACACGCCCTTTCCCGGAATTATCGGTTTGTATTGTTTGTTGACGAACAAAATCAGGATATTGATAATAGATTCTTGTTCATGCAGGAATATGATAATCTGGCTCTTTGAAAACAAAAGTCCCATTACTATCAGTAGTAATTTGCATTTTCTGACTATTTACAGAAATTTCTATCGTCTTATTAGCAAGAGGAAGATTCTTCTCATCGATAAAAGTTGCTTGACTGTTACCTCCTGCGGTTCGGTGAGGAATCGTAGAGACAAAAGCATATCTCATCCCAGTAGAAAGGTATTGCAGAGAAGTATTAACAAAGGGGACGTTTTCTGTATCTACAAAAGTAATTTCTTTTGCTTTACCATATCCGACTTGCATCCAACCAGCACCTCCATAAAAATAAGGTTCCCATTCATCTTGACTAATTCAAATCAAAGTATTATCCATGAAAAGATTATTTGGCACATCTCGATACCGAAATCCTAGACGAATCGGCTTAAAGTACTCTGTATCATGGGATATTTTTTCAAAAGTAGTATTATAAAACTGAGCATTTTCCCCATTCCCATACCCTTCTGCTATCACGACAAGGTTTACATTTCCCATCAAGTGATTATTCAAAAAGATTTTTCCATTCCCCTGTCACATCACAGAAATAGCAGTAAATGCATTATTCACATTATCATTATAAAATTCCTTTTTAGGAGTTTTTTCATGATTTCATGGCATTGCTTCAGCTTTAATAACATTATCTTTAAAAACAATACTACCTTGTTTAAATCAAGGACTATCAGAAGTCCAAATTCCTTTCGCCATAGAGCATTTATTATGTCCATGTACTGCAATAGTATTACGTTCTACAAGCGTTCATTCCCCTTTCGGATCCCAAAAAGTGGCTCTCATACCAGCGACAGAGCTATCTCTTGCATATTCATCACTTCTTCTGTAAGGTGCATAACATTGCTCATAAATAAAGTTATCCTTGACGAGCATACGTTCATTTCCAATCCGTATCCCAATAGATAAATATCCTACACCAAATATTTTATTACCAACAATCTGTTTCCCATCTCCCCCACCAATAGAAAAACTATTAGTCACAAAACTATCACTATACAACTCATTGTGAGTAATAATATCTCCTCACGATATTCCTCCCTGTCTAAATCTCCTGAGTGAATTATAAGAAGCCACTGTTCCTACTCAGCCTCAAACCGTAAAAGAATTGTTCTGCATGTGCCTATTATCTATCACACTTCCTCTATCATACAGCACATTATGGACAAAATTCCCATTTCCAGCATTTAATCCAATGACACTATCTCCATAATAATCCATAACGACTCCAGCAATTTCCGCTTTTCCTGCCTGATGAGTAAGATAAATCGGATTAAATCCCACACCTAAAAATCCCACTCCACCATTTTTCCCCTGTTTGATGATTCCATTATAAATTTTAGGATTCTGAAAATTTCGAAGTCAAAGACGAATCCCAAAAGAAGCTGTTTCATCATAAGCATAATCATCCCACCCTTTTCAAAGTTTTTTAGGAGGCAAATTATCATAAGTTAAAAGATGCCCATTAAGATCAATAGTAATATCATGAGCTTTCAAATTCATTCCTAGCGTATCCGCATGAATATCTTCTACCAAGACATAGGTTCCACCAGTCAAAATAGTATGATTCACTTGATTTAACCACTGAGCAGTAACTTTCGTAATATCGGAAGTTATTTTTTTTGTCGTAAACGAATAGTCAGGAGAAAAAAGCTGATTTCCATCTTGATCTTGAATTTTTATACGGTAATGATAGGTTTTTCATTCTTCAAGTCCTGTAAGATGAGCAAGATGAGTATAAAAATAACTTTCAGTCACCGAAGTCTCACGATCATAACAGTTCGTCTCTCCATACTGAATCACCCCACGTGTAGGCAAATTCGTTGCAAATCCTACTGCATGAGAATGATACGAATTAAAATCCCAAAAAGCATCCTCTTCAAATTTCAAACTATTTCCAAATGTAGCTTTAATCAATGGTTCTGTATCAGGAGAAAACGCCTCCAAACGATAGTTAAAAAACCAGTCATCAGGCTGAGTGACTGGATCAGGATTATTTTTCTTTTGAACCGGAGGGAAAAGATCGTTGTTTCCACAATCATTTCCTGCAAGATGCTCTTGACTACTTTTGACTGCTTGAGAAGTATGATTATCAAAAAAAGGTAACTGAATCACCAACAATCACACAAAAAGACAAGAAAAAAGAACAAGAAAAGAAGTCTGTTTCATACCTTAAGTATAATGGAAAAACACAAGAAAGCGAAAGATTACTTCTCACCTATAAATAATTCTATTGACTTTCGAAAAAATCTGAATATAATAAAAAGCTATTTTAGTTAGTTATACAAAAGAAATCTCCAAAATTAATTAAAAATCTATGACGTTATGAAGGAAGTGGGTAATTCTCACAAAACTTTATAACGTCTTTTTTCAACTTCAAAAGAGAATCTTCATCATCATAATTACTCAATGCCTGATGAATAAATTTGACGATCTCACGGATTCAATCTTCTTTTACTCCTCTAGTCGTCATCGCAGGAGTTCCTATTCTCATTCCAGAAGGGCGAAAAGGTGGATTCGGATCGTTGGGAATAGTAGATTTGGATACAGAAATTCCTACTTTTTCAAGCACTTTTTCTGCTAACGCACCATCCAGCTTGGTATCAGTAAAATCTACAATCACCATATGATTATCTGTTCCATCCGTCACCAATTTATATCCACAATATTGCAGATCAGAAGCCAACACTTGTGCATTAACCAAGGCCTGCTGAGCATAGATGTAAAATTCCGGAGTACTTGCCTCCTGCAAAGCTACAGCAATTGCGGCAATCGTATGCATATGAGGACCTCACTGAAAACCGGGGAATACTGCTCTATCTATACGTGTGGGTAAATTTTCTAAAGTCGGAGCAGGAGTTTTCAGAAGATTAGAAACCGTTCCTTTTGAGAGTAAAAGTGCTCCACGAGGTCCACGAAGCGATTTATGAGTCGTCGTCATCACTGCATGGAATCATGCATCAAAAGGATTTTTAAGTACTCCAGCAGCTACAAATCCTCCAATATGAGAAATATCTGCATACAAGAGAGATCAGTTTTCTTTAGCTATTTCAGCAAATTTTGCATAAGGTAATTCACGAGGATAAGCCGAAAATCACGCCAAAATAACTTTAGGTTGTAATTCACGCGCAAGAGTACGAATCTGAGCAAAATCAATAGAACCATCTGGTAACGTATAATATCTCTGAAAATTAAACACCTTGGAAAAAAACGTTACAGGAGCTCCATGAGTCAGGTGACCTCCATGAGTCAGATCCATTCATAATATCGTATCTCACGGCTCCATCACCGCAGTATAAAAGCAAAGATTCGCATTTGCTCCAGAGAGCGCTTGCACATTAGCATGATCAGCATGAAAAAGCCTTTTTGCTCTCTCGATAGCCAAAGTTTCGAGAGCATCAGTATATTCATTCCCTCCATAGTAGCGTCTCTGAGGATAACCTTCTGCATATTTATTAGCAAAAACACTCGCCTGTACAGCAAGGACGTTTTGTGACTGATAATTTTCACTAGCGATAAGCTCAATTCCTTGTTGTTGGCGAAGAGATTCTGCATGAATAAGCTCTTGTACTTGTTTCATAAGATAAAAAAGACTGAAATAAACAAAAAAATACTACGGATTCATCCATCATTTTCAAAGGAAATTCGGAAAAATAAAGTTCAAATTTACTTCAGAGACGCAATATCAGAAAAAGTTGGCAAAGGAAGACTTCTTTGTTCTGATTCTTTCGTCAAAAAAAGAGCTTGGAAACCTACATTACTATTTTTATTATTATGTAATCCTCCTTTTCAAAAAGAAGCTTCATAAACCCGCCTAAACTTTTCGTCACCAGTAGCAGTTCCAAAAAATCAGCAGCCATCTTCTTCCCTTAGATCTTTTTCCGAGACATATCCCTTTCCCTCCAATCACAAAAGAATAGCCAAAAGAGCCCCTCAATCATACCATTGATCAACTTTAGTTTTTTTTGGTAATTTTTCCAACGCTTGCTGAATATCCTCTTTGGTAACAGGCATTTTCCCCTGTTCTTGACATTCTTCCACATAAGCAGAACGTGAAAAATAATACTCATCTCCTTGTTTCCAAACTCCCAAAACATCACTACTTTTAGAAATCCCTTCTTTATTAGATTCAGATCGTTCTCTATTTTGTGGTTTTAACAGTTCTCTCGAAAAAGAAATCCCTCCAATAATTACCGCATTTTCAGTGAACTGAACCTGTTCAATCAGTTTTCTATTATTTTTAGTATCCATATGTTGGTGTTTAAGCCAAGTAATAGCTTGATCTTTCCTTTCTTTCTCCAAATGCGGAAGCTCTTCAGAGTTATTTAAAAGAACTTCTTGAATGCTAGCAGTAGTTTTTTTAGAAATAAAAGTTTCTCAGTTATTTTGGGAATTATTATCTACATGATATCAAGGGTTAACAATATGCATTACATACAAACAAAAAAATATAAAAAAACTGAAAAACAAACAATTAAGTATAATCATTTTTAGAAGTTTATCAAGAGATTTTAAAATACAAAAAATCCCCTATACAAAGAGGATTTTCACTACACACATAAAAATACTATATTTCTGCAAACAAAATATGCCAATTAGTCTGATAATGTTTTGCACATTTAGGGCAATATGCGCTATGCATATACATTTTCTTTACAGTTTTTCCCTGTTGCTCCACATATTCTTGCATTTCTTTCATAAATTTTGGAGTTTCATGATAATCTCATTGAAACGTTTTTGTAAGGAATGTCCCAGAAATTGTCACATTATCCATCCCTTCTACAGGTTTATCTACCATCATATAAATATCACTTCTAAAAGGACTAGGATCATTAAAAAGTATCAGATAATCTTCATTGTTTCAGCTCCAAGCCTTAGCGTCTTCGATTTTTTTCCACATTTTCCCAATTTTCCCTCCTATTCAAATAGGGAAATGCATCAAACAAAATACATGATCATGTACAAACATTTTATTACTCCATTCTTGAGTTTTCCCTTCCCATTTTTCCTTATTAAATTGAGGACAGCAAGGAGTTGTTTCTTTATGCATCATAGGTAAATAAATAAATAAAATAAAAATCAGAAAAGAATACAAACTTCTTACATTTTTGCAACAGCTTTTTATCACAAAATCCACTTGATTTTGCATATTTTTTTGCTACGCTCGCAACATCAAATGCTTTTTTATTTTCTAATTCTCCTCTATTATGCCTTGTTGCACATCCTGCAAAACTGCTACTACAAAAGCAGAAACCACCAAAAAAGCTCCTACTAAAAAGGTAGAAGTTGCGAAAAAGCCTGCTACTAAAGCAGTTGCAAAAAAAGTTCCAGCAAAAAAAACTGAAGCTCCTAAAAAAGCAACTCCAAAAAAGAAGTAGAAAATATTTCTCACTGCGAAATTGTAGTCAAAAAACATCAATTCCGCAGTGGGAATAGTCAATTTTATCATTTTGAGACAGTACCTATGTTGATAACGCTCTGAGGAAAGGCAGGTAGCGGAAAATCTACCGTTGCAAAAAAATTAGCAAAAAAACTTTGATATGAAATAATTTCTATCGGAAATATGAAACGCCAATTAGCTACCGAAATGTGACTAGATATTCAGTCTTTTAATCTCCTTTGAGATAAACCAGAAAATGCAGAAAAGTTCGATATAAAATACGAAGAATATCAAAAATCTCTGCCTTTAGATGGGAAAATTATTTTAGATAGTAGACTCGGATTTTACGCACAACCTCAAGCCTTTAAAGTATTATTAGATGTTCAGGATGATGTCGCCGCACAAAGAATTTTATGAGATAACAGAAGTACAGAAGTCACCGGAGAACTGCAAGATATCATACAAGACGTGAAAGAGAGAAATAAAGCTGATGAAATGAGATACTTAAAACTCTACAATATTCATGTTTGGGATCATGAAAATTATTCTCTAGTAATAGATACCAGCGATAAAACTCCTGACGAAATCATTAAAATTATTGAAGAAAGTTTTAAAAGTTTTCTACACTCCCAAAAGTAATTTTATCGAACAAGATATTCGTTTCCCTTGAAACTGTAGAGCAAATTAATAACTTTTAAAGAAATTACTTTAATTTCCTTCATTTTTTCTAATGGCAAATAAATACGATTTCTCTGAGTCTGAAGCGAAATGGCAAAAATTTCGAGAAGAAAACCAAACCAATGCTTTTGACATGACAAAAACAGATCCTAAAGCGATATTTTCTATTGACACTCCTCCTCCTACCGTCAGTGGGAAACTCCATATCGGACACATATTTTCTTACACTCAGGCAGAAATCATCGCTAGATACAAAAGAATGCAAGGATTCAATGTATTTTATCCTATGGGATACGACGATAACGGGATACCTACAGAACAGCTGGTAGAAAAAGAATTAAAAATCAACATCAAAGAAATGGAAAGGGCAGAATTTGTCCAAGAATGCCTAAAAGTCAATCAAAAATATAGAGACATCTACAAATCCCTTCGACAGTCATTAGGAATGTCCATAGATCGAAAAAGAACTTATGCGACCATTTCTCCAGAGGTTCAGCAACTTATACAAAAAAGATTTGTCGAAATGGTGAAATCCGGCGATATTGTAGGGAAAAAATTTCCTGCATTACGATGCACAAAAAATCAAACAACCATTGCTCAGGCCGAAACAGAAGAACAAGAATTTAATGAATTTTTCAATTACCTAAATTTCACTCTAGAGGATGGGGAGAAGCTTGTAATTGCAACGACCAGACCAGAAATGATTCCCGCTTGTGTTGCCGTTTTCTGTCATCCCGAAGACGAAAGATTTGCTAAATATATTGGCAAAAACATCACAACCCCACTCAATGAAACAGTTCCCTTCCTCTGAGATGACAAAGTAAAAATGGATAAAGGAAGCTGAGTCGTAATGTGTTGTACCTACGGAGACGAAACCGATGTTTACTGGACACAAAAACATCATCTCAACGAAAAAGTAATCATCAATAAATATGGTAAAATCGAAAATTCTCACTGTGAAATTATAGAAAGTTTAAAAATAGAAGACGCCAGAAGCAAAATGATGGAATATTTAGAATCTCAGCAAGAAATCGTGATAAAAAGAGATCCCATTATCCAATCCAAAAAAATCTCAGAAAGAGGTAAGACCCCCATCGAAATTA
>CAZEFV010000018.1:1121-11230 GCA_964511595.1 uncultured Candidatus Peribacteria bacterium | reverse complement strand
CGATGGTGTACAGTGGAAATGTTTTAGAGAAATGATCGAGAAAATTGATTACAGACGCTTTTGTTGTTGTCGATAAAGATTCTTACGCTAAACTTCAATGAGTTCAACCTTCAGATCCTACTCCTTATTCTCCTTCATATGTCCTGGATGAACAAGATCGAAAGCAGATAAAAAAACTGACAAGTATTGTTGACTCAATTTATAAACAATATGATAAAACGAAATATAAAACAAAGCTGATTTCGATGTTTCGTAAAACTATTAATTCAGGAATCTCTGAACAGAAAAAAGCGATTTATAATCAGGTCCTTATTTATTTGTTTACTTTATGAAGTTTATAATTATTTTTAATACAAAGGACAGGGCAACCCTTCCTTTTTTTAAATTTTTTTTTTTAAGAGGGGATTATTTCCCCTCATATTCTACTTCTAGTTGGATTTTCTCAGGAATCAGTGCTTTAGGCACGATAATTTGCAAGTTGTTGTCTATGCTCAGTTTACTATGAATTTGATCGAAATATACTTGTGGAGGAATATCTATCTCTAACAGAATAGGTCCCCGATAACATTCTTCTTGGATTGCGATGAAATCATCTCTTAATTCAGGTTTTTCTCTTTCTCCTTTTATTAAAATTCTATAATTTTCTATTTTTACTTCTAGGCTTTCTTTTTTAACTCATCCGAGTGGCATAATGATTATAATCTCTTGTTGAGATTCATAAAGATCATATGGTATGTTGGGTAAAATAATTTCTGACATTTTTTCCTCAAAACAACAAATTAAAATTTTGTGAATGTAGGGAATAAACGAGTTCGTACTTTTCCTATAAGGTGAGTAGTTGGGACTACATAATTTGCTCAAGGATAACACTGTATTTCAAAGCAACAAAGAGAATCTGTTGTGCGTCCTCTATTATCTCACATTACAAAGAATCACTCTTCGACAGGAAACTCGTTTTGTCCGCATGTTGCGGTTGTTGTAGTATATTCTGGGAGATATTTTTCTGGAAGCATTTCACAATTTAATCAAGATTCTGTTTTTACGTTAGAAGTTGGTGTGTCTAGCGTACAAATATATACGTGATTTTCTTGTACTAATACTGTCTCTCCAGGTAGACCAATAATTCTCTTGATATAAGGAATAGTTTTTCCTGGGGGAACAAACACGATTACATCACCTCTTTGGAAAGAGGAAATCTTTTGTGTTATTTTCTCCACAATAATTCGATCTTTATCGGCGAAATTTGGCATCATACTTGCTCCTAGTACTGTATAAGGCGTAAAGACAAAAAATCTTACGAATAATACTATTCAAAAAACGAAAACCATAAAAGCAATTAAATCGAAAATGTCTGCTCAAAATCTAAGAAGTCTCTTCCTCTTTATCATTAAAATTGTTTGAATGTTAGTGTAAATAAATGTTTTGCTTACTAGAAAGGAATTTCTTCCGTCATTAGGCTGTCTGTATCAATTCCTCCTGTTGCAATTTCTGTATTATCTGTATTTTCAAATTCTCCTTCACTTCTAGAATCTAAGAAAATGAAGTTATCAACAATTATTTCAGTAAAGAATTTCTCTATTCCTTCACTATCTTGTTGCCTGCGGGTTCTGAGGCGACCTTCAATATATACTCTTTTCCCTTTTACAAGATATTTTCCTAAAACCTCAGCTCCTTTTCCGTATGCAACACATCTATGATACTCTGCGTCTTCCATGATGTTCCCCTCTTTGTTCTTGTATTTTCTGTTTGTTGCTACTGTAAAGTTTACAACTGGAGTCCCAGTAGATTCAATCATTTTTACTTGCAAGTTATTGGTCGATCTTCCAATAAGCATTACTTTGTTCAAATCCATAGAAGAATGATGGTAAAAAAATAAAATACTCTTCTTAAATAGGAATATTTTCCAAGAAATCAAGTGGAAATGTAATTTTGAGTTGAAAAAGCAGAGTTTTTTGATATAATACACGAATGAGAGGAAAAACTGAATCTAAATAAAGAAAAAAATATATACAAAAGAAAGAAATTTATGCTATTTTATTGTACTTCCTCTAGATTATTATAATGAATTTTACTCTCTATTATGAGTTTCTTAAAGAATATATTAGTTTTCAAACGCTTCAGAATTCTGTTAACTTTAATGCTGAAGCAGAAAAAACCATTAAATGGCTGGAGAAAATTTTTCTGAAAAATGGATTTAAAACTCAGGAATATTTAGTTAATGACATCCCTTTGCTAGTGTCGAAGTATGTCTATAACAAAAACCTTCCTACAGGTCTCATCTATACTCATTATGATATGTTGATGCCTGAAATTTCTTCTGATTGGAAAAATAATCCTTTTAGTTTATATCTTGGTAAAGAAGATATTATCGGTAAATGAGTCGCTGAAAATAAAGGACCTTTCTGTGTCTATCTGACGACTATTCTAGATTTAATAAAGGAGGATAAACTTTGATATAATGTTATTTTTTTGATAGATGGAAGTCAACATTGTGTTTGAACAAATTTGTATGATTTTTTGCAAACTCATAAAGAAGATTTAAGATCAGATTTTTGTTTTTGTTCTACTGGTGCTGGAGTAGAGGAGATGATTACTTTGGAAGTTGGACAAAGAGGGGGAATTAATTTTGATATTGTCCTTAGTGAAACAGGTAAAAATCATCAAAATACTATTTTGGAGATGTCGAAACTTTTGACTAAATGTTATACTTTTAATAATACGATAGCGATTCCTTATTTTTATTATAATGTTGAGAAACCTCAAAAAACTGCTGAAGTGAAGAGATATGGTACGAATTTGGAATATAAAACTATTACTAAATCTCTGAAGCCAGATCATACTATTATAGAACCGAGTTTGGAGATTACCGGAGTTATTAGTTTACCAACTTTTGAAAAATCTATGGTAGCTCCTAAGAAAACCGTCGCAAATCTTCAGTTGTCAATTGTTAATAATCAAACTACAAATGAGATTGTTAATTGACTTCATCAACGATTGAGATTGGTTGTACCTAAAGATTTAAAAGCAGAATTGATTATTCGTGAGGCATTTAATCCTAGTAAATTTTCTTTTAATAATTTTTATACTCAAAAAGCTTTTGCTTTATTGACTAAAATTTTTAATGAACCTCCAGAAAAAAAACAAAAAAAACACTGACTAAAGATTATAGAACCCCTTCAAAATACGATTTGTCCAACTGTTATTGCACTTCCTATGGCGCAGGCTACAAATAATATTTGAGAAGCTAACGAACATTTAAAAAGTGCCCATATTAAAATGATGGCAGAGTTTTGTTACAAATTTTTTGAGAAGTAATTTTGTGAAAAACTTGTGAAATGAAATGTTAAAAACGTTAGGTGGAAATTGGATTTTCCTCTTGATTTTTCGCTTTTTTTTAATATACTATTTTGAATCAATTATTCATAATTTATTCACTTTATTTTTCCTAATTTATTACTTATGGTGGCAGATTATAACACTCCTCCTCATAATCTAGAAGCGGAAAAAGGAGTCATTTCTGGGGCACTTATGGATGCAGAAACTCTTTGGATTTATGAATGAGACAGGCTGACTTTTAAGGACTTTTACCAAAAAGAGCATAGTTTTGTGTATGAGGCTATTCACCAGTTACGAAGCTGACATAAAACGATAGATGTGATTACTCTTTCGGATCAGTTGGCTAAAAATGGAAATCTTGATAAAATAGGTGGCATCGATTATCTTTATGAACTTTCTAGTTTTCTGATTTCTACTGCTCCTTGTGTAGAGTACTCAAAAATTGTGAAGGAAAAATCTCTTTTGAGACAGGTACTTAGGGTTTGTCAGCAAATCTCTGGAGAAGCATATGAACAGAAAGATAGTATTCAGATTTTTGATGCTATTGAAAAACAAATTTTTGATCTTACTCAGAGTCAAATTGGGGAAGGAATTTCTCATATTGATGATATTTTGAAAGGAAGAGTGGAGGAATATATGGAAATTGTCGATAATCCTGAGGCGATTAATGCAAAGAAAGTTAATTCTGGTTATAAATCTTTGGATGGAATGTTGGCAGGATTTAAGCCTGGAGAGTTGATTATTTTGGCAGCGAGACCTTCGATGGGAAAAACGGCTTTTGCTTTGAATTTACTTACAAATGTCTCTCTTAAACAACAAAAATCTGTGGTGATTTTCTCTCTTGAGATGAGTAGTGAATCGATTGTAGATAGAATTATGTCAGAAGTAGCAAAAGTTCCAATGCATAAAATTACTAAATGAGATCTTACCAATGAAGATTTTGCACAGATGGGAGAAGCAATGGAAATGCTTGGAGGATCTCAGATATTTATAGATGATAAGTGAGGATTGACTGTTCCTGTCCTTAAATCTAAATTGAGAAAATTAAAAATAGAGAAAAAAACCTTGGATCTTGTGATTATTGATTATCTACAATTGATGCATGCGACGACATTTGTAGGAAATAGAGTACAAGAAATCTCAGAAATTTCTCGTGGATTAAAGGAATTATCAAAAGAATTAGAAGTTCCTATTATTGCCTTAAGTCAGCTTTCTCGTGCTGTGGAACAAAGAGTAGATAAAAAACCTCAACTTTCTGATTTGCGTGAATCAGGAGCAATTGAACAAGATGCAGATGCGGTTTTGATGTTACATAGGGAGGATTATTATGATCCAGAAACTGATAAGAAATGAGTGACGGATGTCTGTGTGAGAAAAAACAGAAATGGAGCAGTGGGAGAAGTGATATTGCACTTTGAAAAAGAAATTATGAAATTCACTGAAAAAGACAAAGAATTCTGAGATAGAACGTATTAATCTAAAAAAACATAAAAAAAAGACGCGTTGAAACAACACGTCTAGTGAATTTTCACTAGATCGTCTGTAACCCTTACCAATATGGGTTATAGAGAACATTACGTTTTGCAATCCTCTCAATATCCCACATCAAAATAACAAAGACGATCTAATGAATTTGGTTGCAGATTTTCCATTGGGTAATGTAATGCCTGCTGAAGTAGTTATCTCCGAAATACTAGATGATATACTGCTTCGACATTCTATACGATACGTGTAGAATGAAAGTTTAATTTTTCTATGCACTTTTTTTTCTATGCACTTTTTGTATGAAATTTTATTTTACAATTATAACATACAGGAGTATTTTTTAAAAACAAGAGCATTAAAGAAAAATGCTCTAGCTTCTGGTTAGCCAGTTTTTTGTTTTTATATGAAAAAAATAGAGACAAAATTCTGATTTGTGATGTTTTTTTATTGAAAAATGTAGATAAATCTGTATTTTTAATCAGGTTTTTATTTCTTTTTTGAGATTACTGATGGTAGAGAAATTTTATGTAACAACACCAATTTATTATGCTAATGGATTACCTCATCTCGGGCATGCAAATAGTTCTTTTATTGCAGATTTTTACGCTCGTTGGAAGAGATTACTCTGATATGAAGTGAAATTTTGAACGTGATTAGATGAAAATGGGCAAAAAATGGTAGAAAAAGCATATGAAGAAGGGAAAAGTGTGAAAGAGCGATTGGACTATATTGCTGAAGAAAGTGAAAAAACTTGGAAAGAATTACAGATTTCTTATACAGATTTTGTGAGAACAACAGGTGAAGATCATCATCAGTTTGTCCAGAATGTTCTGAAAAAAATCTATGAGGAAGATAGAGCTAAATGATTGCCATTTGAGTTGGATTCTACTCTTCCTTTGTCGCAACAGCCGAATATTTATCTGTGAGAATATCAAGGATTATACTGTGTAGGATGTGAAGCGTTTAAAAACCCTCGTGATTTGACAGCCGATGGAATTTGCCCTGATCATTTGACGAAACCTCAAATAATCTCTGAGAAAAATTGGTTTTTTAATCTTAAAAAATATGCAGAAGTTTTTGAAACATTATGGCAAGAAAATCCTCATTTTGTAGAGCCTGCATATCGTTTTAATGAAGTGAAGGCGTTTGTTAAATCTGGACTTGAAAACTTTTCTATTTCTAGAGAAAATAAACATACAGGTATTGGGATTCCGTTGCCACGAGATGAAGAACAGGTGACTTATGTATGGTTTGATGCTTTATTGAGTTATATTACTCTCTGTTACCGTCGTGGAGAAGAAGGAGCTTTTCGAAATGAATGAGGGAAAATTTTACATGTTTTGGGGAAAGATATTGTAAAGTTTCATGCGACGTATTGGCCTGCGATGTTAGCTTGTGCTTGATATCGTTTACCTGATCAAGAATTTGTGACTGGATATCTTACCGTTGATGGACAAAAAATGAGCAAATCTCTAGGAAATGTGGTAGATCCTTTGAAAGTGGTTCGTGAATATGATAGAGATGCTTTAGTTTTCTATCTCCTTTATGATGTTTCTATTTGAGTAGATGGAGATTTTAGCTGGGAAAGATTTCACGGAACTTGGGAAAAAATGCTGATTTGAGGTCGAGGTAATTTGGTGAATCGTGTTGCGAATTTGGGGGGAAAATATGGGATAGAAAAGGGGAAATTTGATGAAAAGAGATTTAAAAATTTTATTCATCTCAATTGAGAAAAAAAGAATTTCTTATTTACTTTTATGATTACGGGGTTTACTAGCGTGGAAGATTCTGTCTCACAAACTACTTCATGACAATTATTTGAACATAAGTATTTGGATGATGCGCATACTAAAACTTATTTAGAAGATTGGTACGAACTTGTACAATTGGCTAATGAGTATATCGCAAAAGCGGAACCTTGGAAAAAATACAAAGATGAAGCGACACAACAGGAAGCTCTTCAAGATTTGGAATTTTTGCTTTGGTTAGTTAAGCAGTTAGGGCTTTTATCTGCACCTTTTTTGATAAACGGGTTTGCGAAATTGCAACGTATCTTATGACATGAGAAAATCTCTCAGCTCGATAGTACTAAAAATGTTTTACATTCAGATTTTTTTGACTGCTTTGATTTGCAGGAATTTGAGGTAATTTTGGAGCCGATGATTATGTATGAAAAGAAAGAGATTTAGTTCGCTTTTTATCAATAATGATGGATTTTGTGCCTTATACTTCTTATTCTCTTCCATTTCAGCCTTCTGTTTTTTTTGTTTGATTGAGTTATAAATTAGATAAGAATTGAAATGTTTTGGAGGCTTTTGACCAAATGGTTCCTGCTGGAAGTTTTGCTGACATCAAAATTATTACGGTCGAGCATCTGAGCTATATCGCGGTATATAAAAGATGAGAGACTGAAAAATATGTTATGAAACTCACATGAATACTTGAAAAATTTGATGTTTAAAAAAAGATAGTTAGGAAACCTTACTATCTTTTATCTAGTTAATTAAGAAATGCCTATCTCGTTTAACATCTCTGTTACTTTTTCTTTGCGCTCCTGAATTGGAAGAAAAAGGAGTTTTACTAATTTAGAGAACTGTTCTTCTGTAATTCTCTTTATTGGCTCGAACCTAAAATCTTGATCTAAAAAACTATCTGGATATTTCTCTCTATCCATAAGTGAGAGAAAACCTGCTTTTTCTCCATATTTGGGTCTTGTGCAAACCACTCCAGGGAATATCCCGTTACATCCACCATTTTCTGGAGTTTTGAGGTTCATATAATTTACCAAAGGCTCTTTTGTCTCTGAATGTAGAGATTCACATATCGTTACATATATTCATACTCTCAAATCAAGATATTTTTTTTAACAAATAGCATAAAATCATGGAAACACAAGAAATAAAAAATGGAACGATATATCGCCACTTCAAAGGAGGAATATATGATAAAAAATCAAGAGCTTTTCTATTTTATCTTTCTCTTGTATTTTTTTTGTGGTTTGATAGACTGAGAGTTGTTGTATTCAGTTTTTTATTTTTGTTTGTTATGATGAAGGTTGCTGTTTTGAGAGGAGGAATTGGTACAGAAAGAGAGATTTCTCTTATCTCCTGACAAGAAATTCTCAATCATCTTGATAGAAATAAATATCAGGTTTTTGATATAAAATTTGACTCTCCATCCAAGCTTATTGAAGAGTTACAACATAATGATTTTGATTTTGCTTATATTGCGTTGCATGGCGCTTTTGGAGAAGATGGTATGATTCAAGCTATTCTTGAGAGTTTGAATATCCCCTATACAGGTTCAGGAGTTTTGTCGAGTGCAGTAGCTATGGATAAAGATCTTTCAAAAAGAATACTTCAAACGTATGATGTTGTATCTCCTAAAGGAAAATTATTAAAAAAAACTGATGAAATTTCTTGGAAAGATCTTGAATTTTTAGGAAAACGTATGATCGTGAAACCTAATCAATGATGATCAAGTGTAGGCGTTTCACTTGTGTCCAATCAAAATGAATTAGACTTTGTTTTATCGAATGTTTTTGAAATAAATGATGAAGCTTTAATTGAAGAAGCGCTTTTAGGTGTAGAAATATCTGTACCGATTGTAGGAGGTGTTGTTTACCCAACGATTGAAATTCAACCTTTAATGTGAGATTTTTTTGATTATGAGAGTAAATATGCCCCAGAATGAGCAAGGGAAATTATTTATGACTATCCTAATTTAGACTTGAAAAATGTTGTAGAACAGATTACAAAAACGGTTTTTTCTGCTTTGAAATGTAAGGGTTTTGCTCGTGTGGATTATATTCTTGTAGGAGAACAGCCGTATTTTTTAGAAATAAATACTCTTCCTGGTATGACTGCAAATTCTTTGTTGCCGAAAAGCTTAATATCTACTGGTAAAACGTATAGTGAAATTTTAGACATATTGATTGAGGTGTCTATGTCTAAAAAATAGTTTTTCTCTTGTATTTTTTTTTTGATTTGATAGACTGAGAGTTGTTGTATTCAGTTTTTTATTTTTGTTTTTAGATGACTTATGCTAGATCTCAAACAGTTAGTGGCGAATAAAACGTGAATGGATTTGAAAGTTATTGTGAATATTATTACTCTTTTAGATGAGGGGAACACAATCCCTTTTATTGCTCGTTATCGTAAAGAGTTGACTCAAGGAGCTACCGATGAACAGCTTAGAGATTTTCATGAAGTTTATACCTATACCAAAAATCTTGAGGCGAGAAAAGAAGATGTCATTCGCCTGATCGATGAAAAGGGACTTTTGACTGAAGAGCTTAGACAAGCGATTATGGATGCAGAGACTTTAGCGAGAGTAGAAGATCTGTATAGGCCGTTTAAAGAAAAGAAAAATACGAGAGCGACGATAGCTAAGGCAAAAGGTCTTGAACCTCTTGCGGATATTCTCAGAAAAGCTTTGATAACTAAAGAAGAATTTGAGGTTGAAGCCGAAAAATATCTAAAAGATACAGGGGACGCAAAGACAAGTGTCAAAACGGTGCAAGAAGCGATAGGAGGAGCACAAGATATTGTCGCTGAAGAAGTCTCAGATCATGCTGACCTCAGAGAAGAAATTAAAGTTCATGAGGAAAATAATGCGATATTGGAGACGAAACCTACCAAAACTTTTGAAGAAACGGGAGTCTATAAAATGTATAAAGAATATAAAAAAACTCTAAAAGAGATCCCTTCTTATGCGTATTTAGCGATGTTTAGGGCAGAAAAAGAAAAACAGATTTCTGTGGATTTTCAGATGGCTCGAGGGAGGATTATTGATCTTTCGCGAAAATATTTTATTCCTAGAACTACTAATACGGTGAGAGAATATCTCGAATGAGCGATTGAGGATGGACTCAAAAGGCTTCTTCTCCCTTCATTAGAAAGAGAAATCAGAAGCGATAAAAAAAGGCGAGCTGATGAAGCGGCTATTAAAGTTTTTGGAGAAAATATGAAAAATCTCCTTCTTACGCCTCCTATTCAGGGATTGACGGTGCTTGGATTTGATCCTGCGTTTAGGACAGGATGCAAATTAGCTATCGTAGATCCTACAGGAAAATTCCTCTATAATACCGTTATTTATCCTACACCACCACAAAATGATGTTCTCCATGCGGAGGCGACATTGGTAGAATTGATCAAAAAATATAATGTACAGCTGATTTCTTGTGGAAATGGGACGGCAAGCCGTGAAAGTGAACAATTTATTGCGAGAGTTATCAAAAACAATAAGTTGAATGTGAAATATTTGATCACTTCAGAGGCCGGTGCTTC
>CAZEFV010000018.1:0-1111 GCA_964511595.1 uncultured Candidatus Peribacteria bacterium | reverse complement strand
GGTTACATATACAATTGTAAGTGAAGCAGGTGCTTCTGTGTATTCTGCATCTAAATTGGCACAAGAAGAATATCCACATCTCGATGTGACGGTGCGTGGTGCAATTAGTATTGCTCATAGAGTACAAGATCCACTTGCAGAACTGACTAAAATTGATCCGAAAGCGATTGGAGTAGGGCAGTACCAACATGATGTAGATCAAAAACTCCTACAAGAAAAATTGGATGAAAAAGTGGAAGATACGGTGAACGCTGTAGGGGTGGATGTAAATACAGCAAGCTACACTTTACTCCAATATATTGCAGGGTTGAGTGAAAAGGTTGCGAAAAGTATCGTGGAGTATAGAGATGAAAATTGAGCTTTTGAAACTAAAACACAGGTGAAAAAAGTTAAAGGTTTATGACCTAAGGCGTATGAACAGGCGATTGGATTTTTAAGGATTAAAAAAGGGAAAGAACCTCTCGATGAAACAGGTATTCATCCAGAAATTCATAAACAAGTGTATCTTTTTATTGAACAAGAATTGGGAATAAAGAAAAAAAATCTGATTCTTCCCCTCGCAACGATAGATTTTAACACACAAAAACTTCATGAACGAGCTGAAAAATATGCGATTGGTTTTGAAACGATGCAAGATGTTGTCAAAGAGCTTCAAAGACCGTGATTAGATCCTAGAGATCAAATTGATCCTCCAAGTTTTAAATCTGATGTTTTGGATGTAAAAGACTTGAAAATTGGGATGGAATTGGAGGGAGTGATTAGAAATGTGACAGATTTTGGTGCTTTTGTTGATATTGGACTTCATAATGATGGACTTGTACATAAATCACAGCTGGCTAATTATTATGTGACGAATCCTATTGAAGTGGTGAGTGTAGGACAACAGGTGAAGGTAAGAGTGTTGGATATTGATCTCGAAAGAGAAAAAGTAAGTCTGAGTATGAAAGATCCTAATCAGGTGCAAAATTCTATTCCTAGACCTAAACAGAGAGACCCAGAAATCCAAAAGAAAGATGATGTAGCAGGGGAGTCTAGTATGAGATCGAATATCACTTTTTCGTAGTGTTTTGTATTTAGTGCTACCTTTAATTTATTTGGATAAAAAAGCTTG
>CAZEFV010000017.1:4585-11694 GCA_964511595.1 uncultured Candidatus Peribacteria bacterium | reverse complement strand
AAACTTGATGAAAAGTACCATGGTATGCAGCTTCCTTCCAAATTCAAGATGGGTGCGAGTGGTTGAAAAAAAAGATGGAAAAGATGCTACTAATGGAGATGGGAAAAGTGAAAAAAAAGCTGAAAAAAAACAGATTTATTTTGCTCTTTCCTATGCGATTATGAGCGAAAATGCAGAAATTAAAGATGATCTTTCTAAAAACTTATGATCTGTATTCGCCCCTTTTATCTCGAATGGGAAGGTCATTTCTACACGAAAAAAGGTTTGGAACCATTGTATGTTTTGTGAAGTTGTTAATTTTTTTCATTTACCTACACAGATCAATTTTGTGAAAGGACTCGAATATACTTTGTATCGTAAGCTTCCCTTTCCGACGAATTTGCCTGATATTGATAGATATCCTGATCCAAAAAATTTGACTATTCTCTGAGATACCGATTATAGAGGAGATAAAATACGTTTTGGTATCCAGGAAGAAGATAAATTTAGACATGTATATATTGTGGGGAAAACAGGTACAGGAAAATCTACCTTTATTTCCAATATGATCATTTCTGATTTGCAGGCAGGGAACGGTGTTTGCGTTCTAGATCCTCATGGAGAGCTGGTAGACCAGATTATTGAGTCTATTCCTTCTAATAGAATCAATGACGTGATTTTATTTGATTTATCTGATACAGAATATCCTATTGGGTTTAATTTGCTTCAGGCGGATAATGAGGATGAAAGAAATAGGATCGCATCAGGAGTAGTTTCTACGTTTCAAAAACTGTTTGATAATTCGCGATGACCGAGACTAGAATATATTCTTAGAAATGTAGTTCTTTCACTCGTAAATTATCCTAATGCTACATTAATGCATATTTTGAGAGTTTTAACAGACAAAGAATTTCGCGAAGAAGTGATCTCTCATGTGCAAGATTCTGTAGTATTGAACTTTTGGAATAAAGAATTTAATAAATGGCAGGATAAACAGAGAGAAGAAGCTGTGGGACCAATTACGAATAAGGTAGGACAGTTTTTGTCTTCAAGACTCGTGAGAAATGTATTTTGACAGCCTCGTTCCCGTCTAAGTATGAGAAAGGCTATGGATGAGGGGAAAATCGTTTTGGTAAATCTCTCTAAAGGGAAAATTGGAGAGGATAATGCAAATATGATTGGATCACTGTTGGTGACGAAGATTCAGATTGATGCAATGGCAAGAGCTGATATGGCAGCAAATTTACGTAAACCTTTTTATCTTTATATTGATGAGTTTCAGAATTTTGCTACTGATTCGTTTGCAACAATTCTCTCAGAGGCGAGAAAGTATAAATTATCACTCATTGTAGCTAATCAATATACTTCTCAGCTGACAGAAGAGATAAAAAATGCTATTTTTGGAAATGTTGGTACGATTGTAAGTTTTACGTTGGGATATGATGATGCTGCCGTCATGACTTCACAGTTTAAAGAGTTAGTCGGGACTAATGATCTGATTTCTTTGCCTAAATATACTGCATATACGAGGTTGATGATTGATGGGATTAGTTCGGATCCCTTTAGTATGAAGACTTTACCACCCTACCCTGCTGAAGGTGATGTCGAACATATCGAAAAAATCCGTAAACAATCTCGTCAGAGATACGCGATGGAACGTGGACAATTGGAAAAATTACTCAATGCTTGGGGGAAAAAGACTTTTTCTCTTCAAGAAAAAATAGCAGAAAAAAGCAGATTAGAAGGTTTTGGACTGACTCCAGAAGAAACGAAAGTGCTTGAAGATTTTGAGATACAGCAAAATATGTGGAGATTTGATGAAGTGTTGATCTGAGGTAGAAGTGCTGATGGAATGGTTATGGATCTCGATCATCAGACTTTTAAATATGTCTTTTTTGAGAGACCGGAATGATTGCAAGAAGTCGCGACTAAACAATTTAAACCATGAGATGAAATCGAAGTAGAAGATGGTAGGAAGCTAAAATTTGCGGTCGCTAGTTATCAGCATATGACGCAAAAGGTTGGCGAAGATCCTTTGGTGATTTGGATTGGAAGTAAGGCAGATGTAAAACAGCAACTAGCAAATATGAGCGATCTTTTAGGATTAGAGGCCGATTGAGAAATGTCGATGATTTGGGTCGTAAACATCTCTTCTCTGAATACAGATGTAGCGCCAGTATCTTTTCCTGTTCGTGAAGAACCAAGATCTTTTTCTCCTGAAACCGCATATAATGCTCCTATGGTAGGCAAATTTACGGTAGATGATATCAAACTCTGAGAAACTTATGATGGATATGTAAAGCTAATCTATAATTATGGGATTTTTGTGACAGTAAAAGGAGTAGAAGGATTACTTCATAAAAACTGGATCGCTCCGATTGATGGTGATGTAGACTGGAAAAGGTATTATAATCCTGGGGATAAGATTAAGGTGAAGGCTAAAGAGTTTAAGGATATCAATGGAGAGATGAGAATCGTTTGGAGTCAGAAATAAATGAGTTGCAATGTATACTTTGTATACTTTTTGTAAAAATCAGCTTCTGAAAAGTGATTCTTATCGATTATAATTATTTACACTTCCCCTTGACTTTTATAATAAAATAAGTATAATCTCCTTCTCTTAATATAAGAATATTACAAAAGGAGAAATAAAAAATGGAAACAGACATAATACAAAAAAAAAGTTGAAAATCAAAAAAACATAATCGGAAAAATAAGAAGAAAACTTGAAATAGAGGAAGAAAAATGGAAGGGACTAGAAGAAACAGCTAAAAGAATAGAAGAGGAAGCAAGCAAAGATACAAAAAAGTATATTCGTACTATATCTCATTTCATTCTACTTTCTATTCTTTCTTGTTTTATGGCTTATTATTGTTTTGATAACAAAAATATATTCTTAGGCCTATTTGCTTTGCTTCCATTTCTTTGTGCTTTCTTTAGTATTCCTTCAATTAAAAGATTTAGAAAGAAACGTAAAAAGAGTTTTTTTGAAAGAAAAAAGGAGAATGCAGAAAAAATCATTTCCTTATACGATAAGCCAAATGACTAAAATTATTGCAAGATGCTAGTAAATTATATTTATTAGCGTTTTTTTATATCTCAATTTCATCCCAGCTTTTCACTCTCTGGACGAGAAGACTTTCCTTCTCCCCTCCCTCAAGCTGATTTCGAGGATTGTCGATCAAAAAACTTGGAATTCCTGCATTGGATAATTCTTGTACTACGGGAAGTCTGTCTTCTATTACTATTTGTATTCCTGATGCTTTACATAGTTCGGATTTTGTCTTTTCGTCAGGAGTGAGTTCTTGTCCAAAGATTATTCCATCGATAAGATCTGGGAAATGTTGATCTAGCCGTTTCTTTGTCCTATCTTGTATGACCAAAGATCTTCCAGTAATTACGATCAGCTTTGCTCATGCCTTTTTCCATATTTCTAATTTTTCTCTAGCTCAAGGTACGGGCTTCATATCTCGGTATTTTTCTGAGTTGATCAGACCTCTAAAAACTTGGAGACTCTCCTCTTTTGTCAGGTTGAGCTTTGGTATTTCTCGTAGATTATAGCTTGTAATATCAGATTTTTCTATCTTATTTTCTCTAAATAATGGCGTCTGCAGGAAAGAATCCATTGTCTCAGACAAAACGTCATCGCAATCTATTCCAATAGTATGGTATTTTAGCATTTTATTATTATAAAAATAAAGTTATTTTATTATATAGGTATTCTCTTTTTTTGCAAATTTCTTAAAAAAGTTATAAAAAGCTCAAGTTTCCTCGAGCTTTTGTTAATAACACTTAATCTGTTTTTATGCAAAGATATTTTTCATCACGAAATCGATTGCTTTATGAGAGTTTACATTCGTCATGATGATAGATTTTTCGTCTCGATATCTAGGGAAATTTGAAGAGGCGATTACTACGGTTTCGATTTCTGGAATTTTTATCGCTTCATCGAGCAAAACATCAAGCATCGCTCCATCCAAAATGATCACCATATCAGGTCTTTTGGTGAGTTTGGTCACTCCTCTGTAAATTTTATTTACTCTCGCAAATTTTCTCTGATAAATCAATTGTTCCTTTTTTGTCAGGGTATTGTATTCATCTGATGACATAAATTTTTCCATATCATTGATCGCGTCAATTCTTTTTTTGAAGGTATTGAAATTGGTCAAGAATCCTCCTGGGATTTTGTAGTCGAGGAAAGAAAATCCAGCTTTTTTTGCAAGTTCTGCTAGATCTGAAGAGTACATTTTTTTCTCAGATACTACCAAAATTTCTTTTCAGAGTTTTTTTGCTTCTTGGATTTTTTCATGAATGTTGTTGATTTGCTCAGCAACAATTTCTGGATTGAGAACTACAAGTCATTTGGTCACTTCTGCTCGATATGGAGAAGTTTTAGGATGAGATTCGTTTTTTAGTGAAGCAAGATGTGCCTTAGCTTCTACTACTTGATTTGCTGTAACTGCCATTGAAATAGATAAGAAATAAGAATAAAATCAAAGAAAAAGCTGAACTATGACCTCATACATCATGTGTTTAAAGGACAGTCTTCATAAGCGTTTTCTATGTTTGAAACAGTTTACTATACGGTTTTTATAAGAAAAATCAAGAGAAAAAAGATTGGAAGTCTCTTTATAATTAACTTTATAATTATCTATTGCATTAGATCTCCTTTTTTTTATATAGTAAGAATTATTTATTTCATTTTACTTTCCTATTTTACTAATGAATAAAACGAAAATTATTGCAACTATTACAGATAAATATGATGAAGCAAAACTCATTGCTCTTTTTAATGCTGGAGTAAATATTGTTAGAATTAATTTTTCACATGCACAACAAGAAGATACTGCACCATTGATTCATTTGATTGATAAGCTCAATACTGAGGGGAAAATAAATCTTGGAATATTACTCGATACTAAAGGGCCTGAGGTTAGAACTTGAGAGAGAGAAAAACCTTATTTGTATAGAGAATGAGAAACTTTTCGTATTTTTGTAGATCAACATAAAATGACGGAAGATTCAGATTTGTTTTGTGATTATGAAAATCTGCTTTTGGAAATTATCCCTGGGAATCGTTTTGTGATTGATTGAGGTTTGATGAATGTGTATGTAGAAGAAGTTACACCAGATTATTTACTCGTCAGATCTGAAAACGACTGTGAAATTGGTAGTCGTAGACATATTAATTTTCCTGGAATTTCTCTAAATTTGCCTGGAATGACCGAAAAAGATGAGTTGGATTTATTATTTGGGTTGGAACATGGAGTCGATTTTATTGCTGCATCTTTCATCAGGACGAAAGAGAATGTATTAGAAATAAGGGAATTTTTAACTAAACATCAAGGGCTTAGGGACTCTATTCCTCTCATTATCTCCAAAATCGAAAACCAAGAAGGGATGGATAATATCGAAGAAATTGTCCAGGTTTCTGATGGTATTATGGTAGCGAGATGAGATCTTGGTATTGAAATTCCTATTCAACAATTGCCTTATGCACAGAGAAAAATCTTGGATGTGTGTAAACACTATGGGAAGACTTCTATTATGGCTACTGAACTTTTAAAAAGTATGGTCAACTCTCCATTTCCAACGAGAGCAGAGATATCTGATGTATATAATTCTGTAGTAATGTGAGGAGATTGTTTAATGCTTTCAGAGGAAACGGCTATTGGGAAATTTGCTATCGAAACTGTTAAAATCATGCAGAAAACTATCCAAGAAGCTGAAAAACATTTATGCTGTTCACATTCAGATTTTACTTTTATTGGGGATGATGCCTTGAGTCAGGAGAAAAAACTCATGGTAAAACATGCTCTTCTCTTGGCCGACGAACTGAAAATTAAGAATATTATTGTCTTTAGTCATAGTGGGAAATTCCCTAAAATTATCTCTGGACTTCACCCTAATCAACAAATTTTTGCTTTCACAACCTCTCAAACGGTAATTGATGAGATGCGTATTTTGTATGGAATCCATGGGATCAAATTACAAGAGTGGGCAGAGCATACCACGGAAAATCAAGAGTTAGCTATGAAAATACTTTCTGAAAGTGGATTTGTGCAGCCAGGAGAACAGATTATTATGATTGCAGATAAAGATAGAGGTGAACATAAAGATCCTCTCATTAGGATTACTAGAGTGGATTAGTCGTTGTGATGTAAAATAAAGCATGATCTTTTATTTTTGATCAGCTTTATTTTTTTATTTTGGAATGCAAGATTTTTGTTATTGCTTTTTTAGATAAAAATCATATACTTCAAGGAAAGTTTATGTGACTTTGTTTTTATCTGTTAACTTTTCTAAAATTATGACAGATACCGCTTTGATCTTGGTAGGATATCAGGAAGCACGAAGAGATAAGAAATCTGATTTTTATCTCCGTTGAATGGATTTATTGGTTGAAGGTGCAGCTTATCTTTTGGAATCCGCTAGAGAAATGGGATATAGAGTGATTTTTATCAATCATCACGAAAATGAATGACCTTTTTCTGCAGAGAATCCCTTTTCAAACATCATTCATGAGTTGATGCCTGTGGAAGGTGAAGCGGTCATCTCTACGGTTAAACTTTCTCCTTTTTTTGGGACTTCATTAGATGAAGAATTACAAGGGATTACAAATATCGTCGTCGCGGGAATCCCAACTAATATGACTGTTAGGATGCTCGTAGAAGAAGCATATGATCGTGAATTAAATATTGTTTTAATAGAAGATTTGTGTCGTAGTTACAATGAAAAGATGCATGATTTCACTTTGGATGATTTGGCAGAGACGAGACCTGGAGTGGATATCTTGAGATTGGATGATTTTTTTAGATAAAGTCAGATTTTTATTATTTGTTTTTTTAAAATGACCTGAGCTAAACTTGTAAGTGGGTTGATTCAATATCATCAGCCTAAAGAAATCTTGGATTTGAGAGCCAGAAAAGGGTATTTTAGTCTGTTGGCAGCAAGTTATGGAGCTCATGTCGATGTAGTAGATGATGTAAAAACGAGCAAGGAAAGTCCTGAAATGTTCATGCTTTGTGCTAAAAAGTTTAATTTACAGCCCAAAGAAATACTTGTGTTTGAGGATAGTCTTGTAGCTATAAAAACAGTATTAGTTTTATCATCTAATATATCTTTTTCTT
>CAZEFV010000017.1:903-4575 GCA_964511595.1 uncultured Candidatus Peribacteria bacterium | reverse complement strand
CCAGATTATCTCAAAGACCATCCCAATATAACTTTTTTTGATACAACTATAGAAGACTTTGATTTCAAAAAAAAGTATGATTTTATTATTATGAAGCATGTGGTCATTTATTATGATAAAAAATATATTCTCGAGAATCTCTTGCCTAGAATGTATAAATATCTTAATCGTGGAGGAATGGTCTTTTTAACTTATCATACGTCAAAGTCTCATTTAATGCAAAAAGAAAACTGACTTTATCAGTATGATTTAGTGGATTTCAAAGAACTTTGAGGATATTTTGTGATTAAGGATTTTGGTGAATATCAGAAACCCGTTTTGGGAGAGAGAGTTGCCCAACAACATGTAGGATATGTAGTGTTGCAAAAAGTGTAATTTTTATCAGCTTTTTATTTCTTTTTTAGAGATTTATGGGTAAGAAAGTGTTGATAAGTATTTTTATTGCTTTGATTCTCTTTTTGTGAGGTTGGACAGCGTTTCACTGGGAGAGCATTCAAACCACTATGCAGTTACATCATCAGTATGATGATACTGATGCTCCTATTTGTGTTTTTATTAATGCTCTTTTCTTAAGTTTTGGTGAGAATGGAGGTTCTGAATTTCCACGAGATGTAGTGAATACTTCATGAACTATTGATGCACCGGAAAGAGAAAACTCAGGAAATGTGGAAGAGGAAGAATTATGAGCATTGGGGTCTGAAGAAATAGATCTTGCGTTGATCCCTACTATCAATATAGATATTTTCACTAGACCTGCATCAGAGTGGACGCAAGCGATGGTCGAAGATCAGCTCGATGGGTGGAATTACTGTCAAACCGATGAGGACTGTCAAAGTCTCTATGGATATTGCCCATTTGCTTGTGCACAAGTAGTCAATAAACAACATATTGATGATGCTGATGAACTTATGAGAGAATTTGTAGATCAGCAAGAGGAAAAATGTGTTTATGACTGTAGAGTACCTGATGAAGTAAAATGTCTCAACTGAAAGAAAAAATGTAGCTTCCTACTTCAATAAGTTTTTTAACTATCCATACAAAAAAATAATCATGCTCCTAGATATTCCTGAAAATTATACTGAAGAAAAAAAAACGCACCTTACAGAACTGCGAACTAAGATCATTCTCCATATCACTTCACAACATGATCCAAAGAAATTACTTGCTTTCTTACCTAAAGCTGGACTCGTAAATATTGAAGAAGGAGAAAAAAAAGTCTATGTCGGATTCGCGAATGAATTTGCTCTTACTCAAGCAAAGAAGATTTTTCAAAAATCTATTAAAGAAGCAGTTCATGAACTGTATCATCCACAATTTGAAGTTGAATATGTTGTCTATCCTCCCTTTTCCAATGGTTCTCCTCTACTTATTGATCTCAAAAAACTCCTCAACATCAAAGATACACGTGGGAATACTCACCTCCAAGAACAAAAAGAAAAAGAAATTAAATCAGAATTATCTTCTTATTTTTGAATTTTATTTGATCCAAACTTTAGATTTGATAATTTTGTAGCAGGTGCGAATAATCAGTTTGCTTTTTCTGCTGCAAAAGCTGTCGCTGAAAATCCTGGGACTGCTTACAATCCCCTCTTTCTCTATGGAAATGTTGGGCTCGGGAAAACGCATCTGATGCAAGCGATTGGGAATGAAATCGTCATGAATGATCCAAAAAAAGTAGCAGTATATCTCCCTTCTACCAAATTGGTTGATGAAATTGTGCAGGCGATTAGGGGGAATAAATTAACCAATTTGATGAGAAAATTTGATGATGTAGATGTTTTGCTGATCGATGATATTCAATTTCTGGCTGGGAAAGACAAGACTCAAGAGGTATTTCATAACATTTTCAATGATTTTCATATGAAGAAAAAGCAGGTGATTATGTCTTCTGACTGTCCTCCAAAAGAGCTTATCGGAATTGAATCCAGACTTAGAAGTAGGTTTGCGCTTGGGCTGGTTGCAGATATTCAGGCTCCGGATTTCGAGACGAGGGTCGCTATTTTGCAGTCAAAACTGGATATGAAAGATGAAACAATAGATTTTGATCAGCTTTCTTTGATTGCTGAAAAGATCAAAACGAATGTCCGTGAACTCGAATGAGCATTGAATATCCTCTTGACGAGAAAAAAACTTTCTGGGAAAGATATCTCACAAGAGGATGTAGAAGCGTGTTTACAGACGTTGGGATATAGCACTAATACTAAAAATTTTATCCCAGAGGTTGCCTTCCAGCAGAATAAAAAATCTGATTCTTCTTATGATCACTTAGTAGAGATGGTTGCGAATTATTATGCGCTTTCAGTCGCTGAATTGAAGTCAGACAGCAGAAAAAAAGAGATCACTACAGCGAGACAAATCCTTATGCTGATTGCAAAACAGCATTTTAAATGGACTCTAGAAAAGACGAGCGATTATTTCTGAGGTAAAAATCATGCTACTGCCATCTATGCTATCAAAAATATAGAAAAAAAGCTGAAAACTGATGAAAATATCCGTCATGATTTTCAGGTGTTTATGGAATGGGTAGAACAGTAAATCCGCTCTTGAAAATGGAAAGGTTTTTATTATATTTGGATCAGTTTTTTATTTTTCTTTTTTAAAAAATATGGCATATAAGCTAAAAAAAGATCAATCTCATTATGATATTGAAATCACCTTTACTCCTGAGGATAAAACTCGTGAAAAAGGGCATGTCTTGAAACACTTTCAGGCAGATATGAGCGTTCAATGATTTAGGAAGGGACATGTTCCAATGGATTTAGTGGAAAAAAATCTACAGCCTGGGTATTTGGAAATGGCGATCATCGAACATATCGCAAACCATGGAATCCAAGACATTCTCAAAGAGCATGAGGATGTTAAATTTATTGGTGAGCCATATGGTTTTTCTCAGGAGGAAAAAGATGGTGTGACGACTATCAAATTAAAACTTGATGTTTTCCCTGAGGTAGAGATCAAAAATGATAAATGGAAAGAAAAAAAGATAAAAAAACTGGATGTAAAGGTGGATGATGCAGAGATTGAACAGTCATTTGCTAATCTTAAGAAGAATTTTGCTGATTATCAGGATGCTGAGGCGATTGAACTCGATACGGTATCAAAGATTGCTTTAGAATGGCTAGATAAAAATGGTGAAGTCCTCGATAAAGGTACGACCTATCTCTGAGAACCTGAATTTGCGGAAAGTGATTTCTGGAAGAAGACATTTGTCGGTAAAAAGAAGGAAGAAAGCTGGGAAGAAAAATACGATGCAAAAAAACTTCCTGAAGTTTTGCAGGAAAAAACGGATTTAGGATCCGCTAAAATTAAGTATACCATCAAAGACATCAAAAAGCAAATTTTACCTGAATTTACTCCTGAAAATATCAAAAAGTATTTTGGGAATCAGACAGATTTTACTGATGAACCTGGGTTAAGAGCTTTCATTGAAAAAACGTTAAAAGATCAGAAAGAACAGACTGAATTGATCCAAGCCGTAGAAAATTATGTAAGTGATATTAAACAAGAGAGTTTTTCTGTGGAGATTCCTTTGACGATGGTGGAACAAGAATTCAAGAGCAGACTGGAGTCTTTGACTCAGAGATTTGGAAGTCAAGAAAAAGTCGATGAATATCTTACCGGTTACGCCGCGATGGACGATGCAGACACCGTGGAAACCGCGCTGGGCGAGGG
>CAZEFV010000017.1:0-893 GCA_964511595.1 uncultured Candidatus Peribacteria bacterium | reverse complement strand
CTCAAAGGTTTGGAAGTCAAGAAAAAGTCGATGAATATATTAAAGGTATGATAGAAGAACAAAGGAAACAATTTGTAGAAGATATTCAAAATGCCGCAAAAGAGAGTCTAGAAAAATATTTTATTCTCAACAAAGCGACCGAACTTTTATGACTAGAATTAGACTGGGAGAAACCTGCTGGAGAACTCTCTGTAGAAAAGAAGTTATATGCGTTTTTCCATCCAGAAAAATAGTGTGATCTTTAGGTTTTCAAGCTACAGCAGAAATGTCTGTAGCTTTTTTTTTAAATTGGTATCAGCTTTTTATTTGCTCTTGAAATTCATCAACTTTTTACTATATTCATCTTTGCATTCAGAAAATATGGCTCCGTAGCTCAGCAGGTTAGAGCGTCCCGTAGGACTACGGGAAGGTCGGTTGTTCAAGTCAGTTTTATCTTTTGTATTGTAAGTGATTATATATGTATTATGTGTATATCATTCATTGAGATACAAAATATTATGTAGGATATACTTGAAATCTGCAGCAGAGATGGAACCAGCATTTGCTGTGATGGACTCCTACAACTAGTAGAATGTGAAAGCTCTCTTTATGTGGATTCTTTGAGAAAGAGACAAAAACAGAAGCAATTAAATTAGAAAGAATGATTAAAAAAAATGGTCATATTCAGTATTGGTTGGATCATCCTACATTTGTGAAGTATGATACTATGGCTCCGTAGCTCAGCAGGTTAGAGCGCGCCTCTCATAAGGGCGAGGTCGGTGGTTCGAGTCTACCCGGAGCCAAATTAGTGACATTTAGAGTAGTTCAGCAGGTTAGTGTGTCCCGTAGTCCTACGGGAAGGTCGGTGGTTCGAGTCTACCCGGAGCCAAATTAGTGACATTTAGAGTAGTTCA
>CAZEFV010000016.1:6471-11857 GCA_964511595.1 uncultured Candidatus Peribacteria bacterium | reverse complement strand
GATGAAATACTTATCAAGGAACGGAAGAATATTGGTATAATAACCATCTCTTGGCATTACAAAAAAGATGATTTGTCTCTTATGGAATTGATCCTAATGGAAACGCACTGCGTGGATGGGCGTTTGAACGCTTTATGAAAATTTTGGGTAAATAAGAAATGTTTGTTATATTGGGTTTTTCCTCTTGAAACTCTTTCCTAAAATCTTTATACTTTGAGAGATGTCAACAACTCGTAGTCTCATAGATGAAGTGCTTGCACGTGTCGATATTGTCGATGTAATCAACAGATATGTTCCCCTCAAGAGATCGGGTGGGAACTTTTCTGGTTGTTGTCCTTTTCATCATGAAAAGACTCCTTCATTTATGGTTTCTCAGACCAAACAGATTTTCAAATGTTTTGGATGTGGAGTGGGAGGAAGCGTTTTTGGATTTATTCAAGAAATCGAAAAAATTGATTTTTGGGATGCAGTCAAGCTTTTGGCTGAACAGGAACGTATCGATATTTCTACATTTCAGACGGGCGTTTCTGCTGGATCTTATCAGCGTTTTCAGGATGATAAAGAGAAACTTAAGAGGATGCATACTTTGGCTCAGACTTTTTTTGTAGAAAATTTGCAAAAATCTCCTGATGCGATGAAATATCTTAAAGAAGAAAGAAATCTGACAGATCAACTTATTTCAGATTTTTGAATCTGATTTGCTCCCGACAAACATTATGAACTTTTGCAGTACTTAAGATCACAAGGATTTTCTGATGAAGATTTATTGCAGGGGAGTCTTGCAAAAAAAAGTGCTAATTCTCCAGAAGTGTTTGCGTTTTTTAGGAAGAGAATTACTTTTCCTATTTATGATCTGATGAGAAATGTGGTAGGTTTTACGGCGAGAATATTGGATCCAGAGGATCAGCCAAAATATCTGAATTCTGGTGAACATAAAGCATTTAATAAGTCAAAAGTGCTATATGGACTTTCTTTTGCAAAGGCTCATTTTGCAGTGCATCAAAAATTGATTGTCGTAGAAGGGCAGATGGATGTGATTGGATTAGCGAGACTTGGTTTTCCGATTGGAGTAGCGACGAGTGGTACGGCACTTAGTGAAGAACATATTACTTTACTCAAAAGGCATACGGATCAGATTTTTTTTCTTTTTGATAATGATAATGCTGGTCAACAGGCCACTTTTAGAGCTTTGAAACTTTGTTATCAACAGGATATTTTTCCCAAAATTATTTCTTTGCCGCGTGAAATGGGAGAAGTGAAGATTAAAGATGTCGATGATATTGCTAACTTGATCGATGGGAAAGAGATTTTTGGACAGCTTGTTGAAGAGGCTCAGGATGGATTTTTGGTGATGTTTGAGCGTTTAAGATCTGCAAGTGATATGAATTCGCCTATTGATAAACAAAAGATGGTTAACTCTCTTTTTGAACTGATTTTATCTGTGCAAAATTTAACCATTCAGGAACATTATAAGTGACTGTTGGCTGAAAGATTAGGATTTGCTTTTGAGATTTTGGATGCGCAATTTAAAAAATTTAAAAACGGTGAATGAAAATTTCTTTTGCGTCAGATCGAAAGAGAGCAAGTTTCTCAGTCACAACAGGAAAAACCGTATCAACCGAGTAGAGAAGCTCTGTTTTCTTCTCTCTTTTTGTCTACAGATCAGGGGAGTTTTTTGCAAAATTCAGTTGGGGAACTTACTGATTTTATGGCAGTATTGCACAAATTGATGAACTTGTTTGTAAAAGCGTTGCCAGAGAGTTTGCTCGCAAAGACCGTCTGAAATACGCTATCAGAAAAGGAACTAGAAGAACTAGGAGAAATGCAACTGTGGTGGGAAAAAGAGTTTGGAGATGCTGCAGATCAAGAGACAAAAAAACTGATTATCCAAAAAACGTTAACTCCTGTAAATCCTGGTCAGCCTTCTAGTCTCATGGATTATCTCAAACAGGCTCAGAAAAGCTCGTTATTATCTCCTGAGGAAAAAATGGAGTTGAATCGCCTGAGAGTGGAAGTTGGGAAGAGGTAAAGTGAACTTATAATCATTTTATCTTGTTTTTTTTTGTGGGATGAATATCATCGGTTTTATGGAAGTCCAAGAACATATTTCACTCAAATCATACAATACTTTTCAGATCGATGTACAGGCGAAGTATTTTGTCGAAATTCACTCGGATGAAGAATTACGTCAGCTTTTTTTGTCTGATTTTTTTAAAGAGGAAAAAAAACTGATTCTCGGAGGAGGTGCAAATTTGCTTTTGACGCAAGATTTTGATGGATTGGTGATCAAGATGTCTCCTCAAGGAATGATTTCTGATGGAGTGAAAACTCACCTTCCTGATGAAACTGGCAAACTATTAGTGACAGTTTGGGCTGGAGAGATTTGGTCGGATTTTGTAAATTATTCTAATGCACAGGGACGAGAAGGAGCCGAAAAATTGACAGATATTCCTGGCTCGGTCTGAGCTGCTCCCGTATCTAATATCGGTGCATATGGCGTGGAGGCGGGTGAATTGATACAGGAAGTGCGTGGATATGACTTAGAGACGATGGAATTCAAAGTTTTTATGCATGAAAACTGTGAATTTGCTTACCGTTCGAGTATTTTTAAGGAAGAATTGAAAAGTAGTTTTTTGGTTACGGAAGTAGTTTTTTGACTGCATAAAGCGGAACTTCAGCTGGGAGACGGTTTGAATCCTCTGCAGCAGGTTTCGCAGGAAATTAGTGATATTAGAGCGTCGAAATTGCCAGACTGGCGTGTGATAGGAACGGCTGGAAGTTTTTTTAAAAATCCGGTAGTCAGTGAACAGATTTTTTTATCTCTTCAAAAGAGGTTTGAGGAGATTGTAGGACATTTGGTGCCCTTTTCATCAGAAAATATGCAAAATGAGCCGATATATGGATATAAACTTTCGGCTGCGCGGCTGATTGAGCAGGCAGGAATGAAAGGTTTTACTTATGGTAAAGCAGGAGTATACGAGCAACACGCCTTAGTCCTCGTCAATAGAGGAGGAGCGGCTGAGGAAGTTTTGGAAGTGATGAGGAGAGTACAGGAAGCTGTAAGAGAAAAATTTGAAATTGAACTAGAGCCGGAAGTGGTGATTTTGTAGATCTCGAAACTTCCTTATTCTGGACTAGAAAAAAATCTCTTGATTTTTTATCTGTAATTGCAATACTCATATTGTCGTAGTTTTTTTTCCCATTTTAACAACGGCTTGATCTCTCTTATTATAGAGGAGAGATAGGAAATGTCTTCGATATAGGAGATAGAAGACAAAAAAATATCGTAATTTTTATTACGATTGTGCCAATGGATTGTGCCAATGGCACAAAAATGATTTAGGGGCGTCCTTTTCCGGATTTAACGCTCCTTTTTTTGTTGTAAAAAAGAAATACAAACCTGAAAGTAGCACCTAAATCAAAAAAGTGATAAATCTCTTGCATTTTATTTTTTTTTTATTATAATAGCACTGTTTGAGTTTGAGTGATACATTTTTCTGCTTTTTTTTCTGTTTAGCATCTGGTTGCGTCGAAAAGTGGCAGATAGTAGCACTAAAATCAGATTTTTATTTTTTATGAATATATAGTATTATGGCAAAAGTAATTGGAATCGATCTAGGAACTACTAATTCCTGTGTTAGTTGTCTTATCGGAGACAAATCAGAAGTGATCGCAAATGCTGAAGGTAGTAGAACGACACCTTCTATCGTGTACATCAAAGGAGATGAACTCTTGGTAGGAGATTTGGCCAAAAGAAAGGCTATTCTCGAGCCAAGAAATGTTGTGTACGAAGTGAAGAGACGAATAGGTCGTAAGTATAGCGAAGTAAAATCAGAACTGGCAAATATGCCTTACAAAACCAAAGAAGGGAAAGATGGAGGAATTATTATCGTCGTGGACGATAAGGAATATAAACCTGAACAGATTTCTGCTTTCATCCTCAAAAAACTTAAAGAAGATGCAGAAAAATATCTCGGAGAAACTGTTACTCAGGCGGTAATTACGGTGCCTGCGTATTTTAATGACTCGCAGAGAAATGCAACTAAAGCTGCAGGAGAAATCGCGGGCCTCAAAGTAGAAAGAATTATCAACGAGCCTACAGCTGCCTCTTTGGCATATGGAGAAGGGAAAGAAAAGAATGAAACGATTATGGTATTTGATCTTGGAGGAGGGACATTTGATGTGACGTTACTTGAGATTTCTAGTGAAGGAACGTTCCAAGTGCTTTCTACTTCTGGAGATACTCAGCTAGGAGGTGCTGACTGGGATCAGAGAATTATGGATTATCTCCTCGGAGAATTTAAAACTAAAGAAGGAATTGATCTGCATGATAATGCTATGGCGATGCAGAGAATCAAAGATGAAGCAGAAAAAGCAAAAAAGCAGCTTTCTACTATGGATAGAGTAGAAATTTCTATTCCGTTTATTACTCAGGGAGCTGATGGGACACCAAAAAATCTCGAAGTGACGCTTACCAAAGCAAAATTTGAAAGTCTTTGTTCAGATTTATTTAAAAGATGTAAAGAACCGGTAGAAAAAGCTCTTAAAGATTCTGGACTTAAGGCGTCTGAAATTCATGAAGTGATTCTTGTAGGAGGTTCTACAAGGATGCCACAGGTGCCAGCGATTGTAAAAGAAGCAGTCGGAAAAGAGCCAAAAGCTACGGTGAATCCAGATGAATCAGTAGCACAAGGAGCTGCAATTCAGGCAGGAATTATCCAAGGAGATGTGAAAGATATTTTGCTCCTCGATGTGACTCCGCTTTCTTTGGCTGTTGAGGTCGAAGGAGGGTTGGCTCATGTGATGATCCCTCGTAATACTACTATCCCAGCAAAGAAATCTAATATCTATACTACAGCATCTGACAATCAGACAGCTGTGACGGTGCATGTAACCCAAGGGGAAAGACAGTTTGCACGTGATAATAAATCACTAGGAATGTTTAATCTCGAAGGAATCCCTCCTATGAGAAGAGGACAACCACAGATTGAAGTGACTTTTGATATCGATGCAAATGGTATACTCAATGTGACTGCTCAGGAGAAATCTACGGGAAAACAGCAATCTGTACAAATTCAGGGATCTACTAATATTTCTGATGAAGAGATCGCTCAGGCTAAAGCTGATGCAGAAAAATTTGCAGAAGAAGATAAAAAGAGAAAAGAAGTAATAGAAGCAAAAAACTGACTGGAATCTATGATCTATGCTATTGAAGGTTTGGCTCAGGAATTCAAGGAAAAGATCTCTGATGAGGATAAAGACCTCATTGCAAAGCTCGTAGCAGATGGAAAGGCAATCAAAGACAAGGAAGATGCGACCGTAGAAGAGATCAAGAACGAAGCAGATAGACTCCAAAAAGAGAGTCAGCCACTTTTTCAGAAATATG
>CAZEFV010000016.1:0-6461 GCA_964511595.1 uncultured Candidatus Peribacteria bacterium | reverse complement strand
AAGATACCAGCCCACAGGCTTGGGAGGGCGGGTTTACGCGTTGCAGAAAGCCCAATGACAACCAGGGGTGCCAGAAGGTGGAGCAGGAGAAGCTGGTCAGGAAGGACCTGTAGAAGGAGAAGTTGTTGATGCTTAGCTGTTTTACGCTCCCGCGAAAGTGGGAGCTTTTATTTTCTGACTAAATAGATAAAATGCCAGAAGATGTTTTACATGAAATTTTTCCAGAAAATACTCCAGAAACTTTAGAAAAAGGAATAGTAGAAGATACTCTTTCTACTGATTCAGTGAATATTGAAATAACCTCAGAAAGCACTATAGCAGAAAGACAAAAAATAAAAAGTCTTTTAAAAGAAGTCACTGAAAAAACTGAAGAAGCAGAAAAAATTCTCGAAATATTGAAATCTCTTAGTGCTAACTGAGAAATACATAAAAATATTCTTGAAGAAATAGCCAAGAATGTAGAAAAATCTTATGAACAAATCAAAACGTCAAAAACGCTAGATACTAAACTATATAATGAAATAAAAAAGAAACAAAATGATATAAATAGTTTGTTGGAACAATCAAGATTTTATCTAGTTGAAGGTAAAGAAATAAAACTTTCTTTAGTTAAAATAGAGAAAACATTAAAGCAACTCTATGTCACTAGTGATAAATATAGGGGATTTATCGAAATAGCTAAAACTGATGTTATAAAGTTAGGAAAGGAAATCACGGCTTTGAAAAAAAAAGCAAATCAAAATGCTGATAAAATATCTAAAATATTAGGACAATCGATATCGTATTTGGATAAAATAAAGGACAATAAAAATACTTCTGATTCTTTAATATCTTACATAAAAAAAATTACTGTTGAAACACAGCAGAAACAAAAACAATTAAAAGAGCTTTTAGAATCCTCAAAAAAATTTTTAGAACAGGTAAGGGAGAATGAGGTAGAGGTTAATACTATTACTAATAAAATAAAAAAAAGAGATGAATATACTTTAAAATGGTATGAAAAACTTTTTAATCCGGGTTGAATCAAAGAAGATATAGAAAATATAAATACAAAAATAAAGAATAACCAATTATTAATTGAGGAACAGCTATCACATTCAACTTCTAATAGACTGACAAAGTCTCTAAAAGATAGGTTGGATAAAATTGAGAGTTCTCGTAATTTTCGGAAATGGTGAATTATCCTCTCTGTTGTTTTTTTAACTATATTAAGTCTAATTATAATTGGGATTAAATTAGGTTGGTTTGGCATACATTCTGATAGTTTGAACTTTTTTGCCCATATAGAGTTAATATACCCTTTAATATTCCTATTAGTTTTCTTTATGCTACAGTATGTAAGAGAGAATAAGTTTTATGAAGAATATTATTTTAAATATATTTCTGCATATGGACTTCCTGCGTATTTTGAGTTATTAGAATCTAAGGATGAGGTTAGATCCGTAGATTTCCTTGAATCTTCTATAAAAAGCATATATACCAATCCTTCTCAAGCGATTAATGATTGTTCAAAGGATACAGCTTTTGATTATGTTGTTGATGGTATAAAGGGAATTTTTTCCAACAAAAATATTGATGTGTCAAAAATATTAGAAACATTTACAGAAGGAGATATTCAAAAAATGGCGGATATTATCAAGAAATTTAAAGGATAGTAAAAAAATATTATTAGAAAACGTATTCTTTTATTCTACTTCCATATTAATATGCTATCTTTAAATCTCTTTCCCCTTGAGTTCAGGATTTTTTTTCTTATTTTTTAGTGATCACTTTATTCTTTTTTCCCTGATTTATGCTGACTACTTCTGATTTACAACTTTATCTAAATCAAATTTCTTCTCTCGTAAGAGAGGCTGGTTCACGCTTGATAGAGTCTTCTCTCGATACAGATATCTGAGATCCTTTAACCAATCCGTCTATCAGACAGGATAAAGAGACAGAACGTTTTATCTTAGACTTTCTCCATCAACACTTCCCTGAGCATGGATGCCTAGGAGAAGAATTTGGATGGGAAAATCAACAGGCGGAGTATATTCGGATTATCGATCCTATCGATGGTACTAATAATTATGTGGAGGGGAGGGATACGTTTTCTATCTCTCTAGGACTGGCATATCAGGGCGAGATTATCCTCTGAGTAGTCTATCTGCCCAAGAGAGATGAACTCTTCTCTGCGATTAAAGGAGAAGGCGCTTATCTTAATGGAGAGAGAATCTCAGTAGGAAACTGTCAATCTCCTGAACAAGCGATTGTTACCTATTCTACTGCTCCTGGTCATGAACATGAGACAGCATTTTTGGATGAAAAAGTTATTGCTGCATTTCCTAAATTGAAGTTTTTTGCTTTCACTGCAGGTAAACAAGTAGATTCTACATTTGGTAGAGGAGCGATGGCAGCGGAATTTTGCTATTTAGCATGTGGGAGGATAGATGCTCTTATGAGATTTAGACAAAAAGCTTGGGATGTCGCATGAGGATGCCTGATTGCACAAGAAGCAGGTGCAAAGATGAATAATCTTGATGAGAATCCTTGTAATGTATATGAAGGGGATTATATAGCTGCTAATCCTACTTTACTTCAAAAAATCAATAAAATTCTGCATCGTGTTTAGCTTTTTTTCTCTTTTGTTAAAATAGCTTCCAAACTTGCAAAAATTGTCTAAAATCAGTATAATCAAGGTATGGAAGACGTACAAACTCCTATTCCACCAGATGCTCCGATCCTTACGCATTCGCCTAACGATCAGGGAAATATAGAGAACCAACTCATTGATAGTGCTTGGAAGATTTTGTATTTGCATTATTCTCATTATAACTGGATTGATCAGAAAGCACAGTGGTTTTTGACGATTATTGGTGCTGTAGAAGGGTATCTGATTATTAATTTTTTTCTTAATTGGAAGTTTAGTGTCGAAGATCCAAGTGGACTAATTATGCTGTTGGCGCTTGCGATTTGAGCGTGGATTATTGTGTTGTATATTATTATTCTCCAGAGTAGACCATTTTTTAATGGTCCAGATATTCAGGCACAAACTCAAGACTTTTGGCCTCAAGGAGATTCAGATGACTTAAGAAAAGATACTCTGGCAACACTTAAAATTTCTTATGAAGAGAATGTAAAAATTATCAACAAAAAAGCACGTTATTTTAAGCAGAGTATTTGGTGGATTTGTATATATTTCTTAATCTTAGTGGCTTATTTCATCCTGATTAAAGGACAAAATACAGAGGTTCCAAATGATATTTTACTTTGAGCAACATGTAGCTATGCAGATACCAACCCCTTCGTCTAGTGAAGAGCTTCTTATTACCGGAAATCTCGGTAGTATAGCGGCAGATCAGCATGAAGTAGCTGAAATACAACAAGATAATGCGCAAAAAGAAGAGCTTACCTGTGATCATACTACCTGTATTGGCGATCATAGAAAAATGCCTCCGAAAGAAGAGCCGAAAGGCTGAATCTCGGAGACACTTACGAGTGACAATGTCGATTATCTTAGTAGTTAGAAAAATCTGACTTCTTTTGTTATTTACTGATAATGATTGGTTTATCTTTGTGGAAAATTTCTTGCCATTTAGCACGTAGAAGTGCTCTGTATTTTCGTGCTGTTTGACCGATACTAAAGAGAGAAGTCGTCACAAGGTAAAGTCCGATTGCAGAATTGAGAGAAAAAACTAATACTCCCATCATTACTGCCATCATGATACTCATCATTCCCATCATATTTGACATATCTGGCATTCCTGGAGTTGCTGGATTGGCCTTTGGCTTTGGCTGTGCGATGGTAGAAAGTTTCATCTGAGCATAATTGAGTACCGCTACGATGATGGTCAAAGGAATGTTTTTGGCAGTTAAAAGGTCTATACCTAAAAATGAACTGTTTACATTAGAGATTTCTGTATAAGAACTCCCAAAACTGTAGAAAAATGAATATAGTCGCTCTTGTGGAATCCCTTCTCCTCCTGCGTATTTTCTTACTACTCGATACAGACAGATAAAAATAGGAACCTGGATAATCATCGTGAGACAACCTTTGAGAGGTCATTTTCCTTCTGATTTGAAGAGTTTCATCGTTTCTTCTGAAAGTTTTTGAGGATCATTTTCATATTTTTTTTGCAGTTCTTCGATTTTTGGCTGGAGATTAGACATTCCGGTTTGCATATCATTTCCTGCTGCTGAAGATTTATACATTACTCCTCTGATTACTAAGGTCAAAAGAATAATCGCAATTCAGAGGTTTCCTCAGAATAGGGCGAGAAATATGATCAGAATATTGAAAATGGGTCTATAAAGAATCTGCGTAATCAGAAGTGAAAAGATGTTCATTAAGAGTAAAATAGAGAGTAAAATCTGGATTGTATCATTTTTTATGATACGCTAAATCACTTATGCCTTTTTATTAAAACTTCTTGCATTTTCAAGGGGAAAAAATAGAAAAAAGAAGTCAGATTTTTTTATTTGTTTTTTGAGAGATGTGATGGCGTTTACTTTGGATACGATTGTAGCTTGGGCGAAGAGAAGGGGGTTTGCTTATCCATGATCAGAAATTTATGGTGGATTGGCGAATGCACGAGATTTATGACCTTATGGTGCTCAGTTGCGTAAAAATATGATTGATCTTTGGCGAAAATATTTCATTCAGGAACGTGAAGATATGGTAGGTGTGGATGCTGCGATTTTGATGAATCCGAAAGTTTGGGAAGCGAGTGGACATATTGCTGGCTTCTCTGATCCACTCGTAGACTGTAAAAAATGTAAGGCGAGAGAAAGAGCTGATCAACTTATTGAATCTCACTCTAAGGGAGAAATTGTCGCTGGAGCTTGGGACTTTGATCAGCAGTATGATTTTTTGATGACAAATAAAATTAAATGTCCGAAATGTGGATCTTGTGACTGGACAGAACCTAAAAAATTTAACCTGATGTTTAAAACTCAACAAGGAGTTATAGATGGAGAAGGAAAAGATATTTATCTAAGACCAGAGACTGCACAAGGTATTTTTGTGAATTTTAAAAATATTTTGGATACCACGAGAGTGAGGATCCCTTTTGGAATTGGACAAATTGGGAAGTCTTTTAGAAATGAGATTACTCCAGGTAATTTTATGTTTAGAGTGAGAGAGTTTGAGCAGATGGAGATTGAGTATTTTGTAGAAGATGATGTGGAAATAGGACTAAAAACTTTACAAAACTGGAAAGAAATTAGTGAACAACGATGGACAGAGCAGATTGGGATCAAAAAAGAAAAATTGAGATTTAGAGAACATGATCAGGATGAACTCTCTTTTTACAGTAAAGGGACTTGGGATGTCGAATACCTTTTCCCACGAGGATGGGGAGAATTACAAGGAATCGCGTATAGAACGGATTATGATCTTAGACAACATCAGGAACATTCAGGTAAAGATCTCCAGTATACTGATCCGATGACGGGAAGGAGATATCTTCCACATTGTATTGAACCGAGCTGGGGACTAACGAGAGCGATTTTGACAGCAATGATTGATGCCTATGATGAAGAAGAATATACTAATCAAAAAGGAGAAAAAGAAACCAGAGTGGTAGCAAGGTTTCATCCTAATATTGCACCAGTAAAATATGCGATTTTGCCTTTAGTAAAAAAAGATGAAATTCAGGTCCAACTTGGAGAAGAGTTGTTTCGTAAACTTTCCAAGCAATATGTTTGTGAATATGATGATAATGGAGCAATAGGGAAAAGATATCGTAGACAAGATGAGATAGGAACTCCGTTTTGTATTACTTTTGATCAACAAACTGTGGAAGAGTATCAAAAAAATCCTACCTCTTATACGGTGACGCTCAGAGATAGGGATTCTATGGAACAAAAAAGAATAGAAATCTGAACTATTTGCTAGTACTAAAAATGATACTATCTTTTTTCTTATCTACTTTTACGGTGATATGTTCTCCGGTTGCTATTTTCCCGTCGATAATCGCTAAAGCAAGAGGATCGAGAAAATAGTTTTGTAAAGCTCTTTTTAATGGTCTAGCTCCAAATGCTGGATCTCGTCATTTATCTGCGAGGAACGCTTTTGCATCAGCTCCGAATTTTATTTCTATTTGTTTTTCTCTAAAAATTCTTTTGGTGATAAGCTCGATTTGAAGGTCGAGAATCTGGTACATCATCTCTCTGGAAATGGGATTAAAGTTGATGATCTCATCCAGACGGTTGATAAATTCTGGTCTGAAATACTGCGTATAATTTTCTCCGAGATTGGAGGTAAGAATGATAATTGTATTCTTGAAATCTACGGTGCGACCTTTTGAATCAGTCAACCTTCCATCATCTAGGAGCTGTAGGAGGGTATGAAAGACTTCAGGGTGTGCTTTTTCTACTTCGTCGAAAAGGATCACAGAATAAGGTTTTTTACGTACTATTTCTGTGAGTTGTCCTCCTTCCTCGTATCCTATATATCCTGGAGGCGAACCGATAAGGCGCGC
>CAZEFV010000015.1:9295-11984 GCA_964511595.1 uncultured Candidatus Peribacteria bacterium | reverse complement strand
AAAGAAACAACTAAAGTAACTATAAGGTTTTTGTCACCATTTTCTAGTCTTTTTTGAAAAAGGGGAATAGTATGGATTGCGAATGTTGTTGATTTTCAAAAGGATTTTTTTATTATTGAATCCTAAAATAAAATTTTTTAAAACAAAAGGAGTACAGAGTGGTTAAAGGTATAATTTTTTTGCTAATATCTTTGCTAATATCTTTGATGGGAGTATACTTTATTCTCTCTAAAAAGAAAGAGACTGATAGAGCCCTCAAAAAGGAGTTGCTAAAACTCAGGGAGAAATGGGTAAATAAGAAGTTATTCATTGAACCAGAAAAGTTTTTTATCAGTAAAACAGTTTGCATAGGAGAAATCCTGGTTAGATCCAGTCATTTTGCATCCCTTGATGGAGAAGAATTTTATCTGACAGAGGGGATCCCCTCAGATATCTCATCAAAAAAAATGCAAATAATGATAAAAAACATAACGATATCCCCTCTTTGTGGGGAGCCAGGAGCTGGATCGAGATTCGCTATTATATTTTCTATCTTATCGCAAGAAGAAAATACTTGCTAATGCAAAACTTAGATGGGAATATTACTTATTCTCATCTATTTTACATTTTTTTTACAAATTCCGACTTCAGTCCCATTGCTCCGATTCCATCGATTTTACAGTCAATATTATGATCAGAAGAAGGGACTAATTTGATATTTTTTACTTTCGTTCCCATTTTTACGACCCCACCTTTAAACTTAAGATCTTTTATCACTACGATACTATCCCCATCAGAGAGAATATTCCCGTTAGCATCTTTGATTTCATCTGCTTGTGATTCAGTACCTGTCCACTCGTGAGCACATTCTGGACAAACGTATCCATTCATATCCTCATAGGTATATGTTGATGCACATTCCGGACAGTTTGGTAAATTACTCATAGTAAAATTCAAAAAGAAGAAATAAAAATCAGAATACATAACTACAATAGTCTGAATATTAGAGATTCTGTAAACATAGTCAATGGAATCATAATCGAAGTATCTTAGCCAGAAAATAGACTTGACTTTTGTTGTGAAAAATATACCAACGAGTTATCTAAATAAGCTTTAATTCCTTAGATCTTTATAAGTGGGTACACAAATTTCCGATATTAAAAATCGAGTAAATCAAAATAAGCCACATTTTGAGGTTTTTAAGGAAGGGTCTGCTGCCTCTTCTATAAAAACAAATATTGTAGCGAGAAGTGAAAAGGAGATCATAAAAATCTTTACACAAAGAGGCAAAAAGCTCGGGGAAAGCGAGTTAGACCTGATTGAGTTATTTAATCAGTTTCATAGTACAAATAACACCTCTTTTTCTGGTCCAGAAATTATCGAAAGCTCGAAAGGCGATCCAGTATATTTTGAGATGAAAGATATTACTACTACAGGAAAGAGAGAAATAAATTTCGAAAAAGAGACCGATAAGAAGTTATTAGACTTGTACCTAGCATATAGAGAAGAGTTTAAGAGATTTGAAAAATTTTCTGGATGAAAAACGAGCGAAGGAAAAGAAAAAAATCTAAAGGATAAAGCAAATAATTTAACTATGGAAGAAAAAAAATTAATTCATCAGAATCAAAAAGACCAAATAATTCAGTGGATAAAAGATGGAGAAACGAACGTCAGAAAACATATTACCTACGACGAATCTCTAATTCTTGAGACCTTAGAAGAGCTTCAAAATGCTACCGATCAATACACATTTGAGTATCATTTTGGAAGATTCCGATCGGGACATGTTTTTAGTGATGGGAAAACGCATCAATTAGTTGATTTTGATAACGTCGGATACCAGATTCAATGAACAGAATTATTAGGAATTGCTCGATCCAAGATACTTTTATCCGTACATAATTATGAAAACTACCAAGAATGGGAGCTGGCGTTTATGTTACGGTATGAGAGATTGACAATCACACACAGAGATATCTTAGTTTTTCAAAAACTTCTCGGTACATTATTTAAAGATTATGGAGACTTAATGCTGACTTTAGAAAATAATAGAAAAAAGATAGAAAAAATCTGAAAGAATCCAGAAGATAACGCTAAAAAATGAAGAGAACGAACCTATCTCTTGCTGAAAAAACTTTATTTGGGAAAATAAAATATCATCAATAAGAAAAACCCCTGAGAAGATGGCTAATGTCCTCAGGGGTTTGATACTAATTATTGACCATATACAACATCAAAATATTGCAGTTTGGTTCATTTCATGCGAGTTTCAGGACTGGATTCATGTCCTTGATCGACGATCATTGCAGAGTGATTAAATCTCTGTAAATATCGATCAGCGAAACTTTCAGCATAATCTTCTTCTTGTCCTTGCATAGCATAGGTGCTGACAAAGTCATCAAATTGACAAGAATTTTCGCCATTTGATCGACAAATCTGTTGAAACCTCTCCGTCTGTCAGTCCTTGAAAAAGTACAAATAATGTGCGATTTCGTGGATAAGGATTTGCTTTACAAATTTATCAAAACTCTGTCTATACTCTGGAATGTCACAAAGATTAATATTTAGGATAATATTTTTAAAGAGATTTTTTTCTCCATCTTCAGATTGGAGCATATGATAGCTTCCTTTGGTGTTTCCACAGGAGCGAACATAATTGATCTCTATCTTATTGTCCAAAATAGCTAAATCATCAGTATACTCATTTATT
>CAZEFV010000015.1:4259-9285 GCA_964511595.1 uncultured Candidatus Peribacteria bacterium | reverse complement strand
AGGTATCATAAACCTACAAGTCTTCTCATTTCAGTAGAAATAATCTCTTCTGCCTTATTAGCCAGAGCAATATCCTCATTACCACTCAGTTGTGCATCGTTAATAGTAAAGTTGATCAGATTTCTATCTCCTTTACTGTAAGAGGCGATGAGTGATGAAAGATTTGCGCTGTTATGCTCAGATGTTACTAACGTATCCGTAGATGATTGGAATTGCTGGATGCTAAAAGCAAACTGGAAGAAACATTGCTTCTGCTGTTCTAGAGAATACTCCTCAGCTAGACAAAAACGTTTAATATTTTGGTAAAGCTGTTCATTGGATGGTATCTCTGCAAAAGTGGAATTTCGACCGATAATTCCCAAGATCCCTATACATAGGATACATGCATATTCTAAGAATACTTTTTTAGTATGCATAACCAAGAGATAAAAGAGAAATAAAAGGTTGAAGATAAATTAAGCAGCTTGATTGAGTACTACAGGGATGTCTTGTTCAGCTTCTCCATCAGCAAGAGGTGAAATCGCTGTGGCACCTGATTGCAAGAGTCTCAAAGTAGTATTCAAATGTTCTTGAGTCTCAGACTGAACTTTTTTAGTCGGTTCATATCAGAGAGCAAGAGTCTTATGCAATGGTAATGCGTATTTCATTTTTTCCTTTCGCATTCATCCATCGTTAATCTGATTGATTTTGCGTTGTTCTTGGGTTGCCAGACGAGTAGCTTTATTAGCTAAGTCCGCATCATAATAATTAGTCTTTCCTGTAATAGGGTCTGTAATAGATCTTTTCATGGGTATTAAGGGTTAAGGGTAAAAGTGTGTGGAGACCTTTAGGTGAATAATTCACAAGGCTTTAGGATACTTTCATCAATTCTTGAAACTTGGTTCGTAACGAGGAAGTTAGTGAAGGAGTTTCAGTTTTTTCGTCTGTTGATTCTTTTTCGCTTGTTGTAGCTGAATCCTGTTTTGCTATCACTTGAGACAAGAGATATGCAGCTTCTCATCTAGTTATCAACTCTCAATCTCAATGACTTGGGAGGATAATTGATGTTGAAGTAAGACTCGATAACAGCGGAACAAGGTCGGAGAAATAAAGCTGTTTATTAGCTTGGAAAGTAACTCCCGACGGTGTCTGAGAAAGTAACGTAGTACACATTTCATACTCAAGACAATATTCAAGATAAGGAGAATACGAGGCAGTTGTTGAGGCATTCTTTAAATTGGTTAAGTAATAAAAATTATCGATGGAAGCTTGAGTAAGTCCATGTTGTATCAAAAGTATTCTAGCAAGCATAATAACGAAATCTTTGTTTTCGAGGGAGGCGTCAGGATAAAATTTCCCTCCGACTCAGCCGACGACTCAAAGATTCGCAAGAGCTTGGATAGCATCTTGATACTTCGATCAATAAATATCACTAAAACCTGGTAAAGAACGCTGATTGAATTGCAGATTAAAGCTTTCAACCACTAATTTTGCCATTTCATCCTTGCGAAGCGTTTGGCTACTCTGAAAAGAAGTATCCTCAGAGATTTTCACGAGATTTGGTGACTTAAGAGCCATCAAACGGAGAATCTCCATCGCTTCACTTGGGCTAATAAAAGCATTCAGACGTAATTGATTTTTTGCATCATAAAGAGCTAATTTCTGGAGAAATCACGCTTCATACGCACTATTTACTCTTAATAATACCTCAGTAGGAAAAGAGCTGTCAATAATGTACTGGTTTTTTGACCATCATTCTAGGATATGTAGGTCAAATCATTGTTGTAAATGATAAGCGTCCATTACTACCCTAATGAAATCACTAACACGTACAGCATTGTTAGGATAAAAGTGTTTTACTCAGCTGACAAGTTTATTAGAATACAGATTCAAAATTTCATATTGAAAAGATGAATTACCGATATCATCATACACTTCTGGTAAAGGTAGCTGTGTGGCAAGAGAAATTTGTGCAGTCTGCGAAGATGCAGGTGCAACAAAAGTGTCACTTGTCTCAGTCTCTACAAGAGGAGTAGAAGTATCGTTTTGTTCTGTAGTAACAAACTCATTTCGAAGCGAAGTTGCCTTATTGGCGATCGCTTGCTCAAAAGAGGAAAAAACATTTCCAGATACTTGTAAAGAATCTATGGAGTTAGTTTTGAGAGTATTACCCGCTACATTGCTGATAGTAACATCAGATTTCGCATCAGGAGTTTTTGCAACCACTGTAGAAACAGTGTACCCAACACCAACTAATACCATGAGAAACGTCACAATACTTAAAAATCCGAGAGATTGTCATTTTCTGTTGGATTTTTGATAAGTGTTTTCCATGAGAGATAAAGGTTAGGGAATAAATCAGATTTGTGTGCTAGAACCTGATTTGTTACCTTTTTACTATCATAACAGTCTACCGGTCTGACAATGTACATAATAGTAAAGAAGGTTTCCCCTTTGTGTATTCGCTCCCTTTCTTGACAAATACACAAATATATTATATATATTATTTTACATTTGTCAATATTTTTGCAGCCTTTTTTTTGATGTGGTGCTTTTTAGGCTTGTGAAGCCGTATAAAATTTGTAATAATCTAGGATTATCAGTAGAATATCACGGTAAAATATCTTATATGTTGCATTTTATCTCTCATCACGGTATTTCATGGTCTCAGCTTCTTTTCTTTCTCCAAAAAAATTAAAACGTTTATGGAAAACCCATCAACGTGATATTTTGAAAGTATTGGTTGTCGCAGTGGTAGTATTTATTGGGATCACTATTAGCAAACAAATGAGCAAAGAAACGCCTTATACAGTATCAGTGGTAGAGCCGGATATTACGCAGTTAGCAGTAGAATTTGATCCAACTTCTTCAGGAGATCCTGAGGTGGAGCTTTCGACCGACGAGCATGCTGCCAGCGGTCTAAATTCAGGTACAAATAAAGAGATCATAGGAAATTATGAGCAATTGTGTCAGATTTTTTCTTCTCTTTGTTTAATTACAAATTTTAATGGAAACTTTAATCAGGCACAAAAAGCTGAATATTTCGGAGAAATCGTACAAGTCATCATCAATACCGATGAAATAAAAAGCAAAGGATTCCCTTTAGTAAAAATATTGGCACAAATTACCGTAAATTCGTCAAAAGGAACGAGAAGATGAAGCTCCGGATGGACAAAAATGACTCTAAATCTCTGAGGAATGAAATATAAAAACGAATTTTCTCAGGTATTTAACCATGAATTAGGACATATTGTTGATCTTTGATCATTGAATGGGAAAAGCAAAGTGAGAAGCTCACTCTTTACAGAGTTTGGAGAAAAGAATTTTGCTATTGATGATCCTTCTATTACCTTTTATAGTATCTCTCGACAGTCAGAAGACATCAGAAAAGAAGGAGATACTCAGGAGGATTTCTGCTCAGGATACGGAATGAGTGATCCATTTGAGGATTTTGCCGAATGTCACAATTTATATCTCAATCATCAAAATGTTTTCAAACTCCTCGCACAATCAAATACACAGTTACAGCAGAAATATACTTACTTTGACGCATTATATCAAAAAAACTATTTCTCCAATTCTGAACGTGCATTGAGTGAAGTAGGGACAGAGTGGAGACCGTGGGATACGACCAGAATTATGGAGTAGTGGGATTCTTTTGTGTTTTAGATAATGCAGATCGTTCTTTTTCAAGTGTCTTATTTTTTAGAAGTTTCGCATTAAAAATGGCGATAGCATGTTTTTTAATAATCAAGATAAACTGTTGATAAATAACTTTATTTGCAATAAATCAATTGCTACTCATGTTGCGACGAATGTCTAAAAGGGCTTCAATATCTTCTTTGAAGATAGAACGATATTTATCATCAGTAGTTATTTGTGATAACAACTTTTTAGTAGTTCATCTTTGATTCCATATGTAGGTGTCAATCATTTTTTCTGCACAATCTTGTAAAGATGGATTCTCTCATAAAGTCTCTATTATAGTTTTACTAATGTTATTTTTGGTTTCTAGGGAGCTGAGTGGTACATAAAAATCATTAAAAGACAACTCCTGATTATGAAAGACAGAGCCATTTACATTTAGTATAGAAGGAAAAAGTTCTCCTTGTCAATTATGTCTATTCATAGCGAATAAAAAACGAAATAAATACACTATATTATAGTCATAATTATGTAAAAGTCAAGAGAAAGTTGAACGTATTGATTTTTCAGTGAAAATAAGTAAAAATCCCTTATGAAAAAAGAAAAAGTCCTTATCTGACTTTCCTGAGGAGTAGATAGTGCTGTCGCTGCAGCACTCCTTTTGGATCAGTGATACGATGTCGTAGGAGGTTTTATGAAGAATTATGTCTCTGAGACGGGTAGTTGTACCACCTACCAAGACGCACAAGAAGCAATAAAAGTGGCTAATTTTCTAGGAATAGAATTAGTAAGTTTTGATTTACAAAAAGAATATCAAGAGAGAATTATCGATTATATTTTCCGTGAATATCAAAAAGGAATTACTCCAAATCCTGATGTATTATGTAATTCTTTGATCAAATTTGATGTCTTTTTGCAACGTGCATTAGAGCTAGGTTTTGATAAAATTGCAACTGGACATTATGCGAGGATTCAGCGAGATTCAACAGCAGAATCACGAAAATTGCTCCAATGAGTTGACCCACAAAAAGATCAATCCTATTTTCTTGCGGGACTCAATCAGTTTCAGCTTTCTAAAGCTCTTTTTCCGCTCTGATGATTCCATAAATCAGAAATAAGGGAAAAAGCAAAAAAAATCTGACTTCCCAATGCTGAGAGAAAAGATTCTCAAGGGCTCTGCTTTATCGGAAATGTCCCGATTAGGACTTTTTTAATGCAGAAATTTCCCGTGAAGTCATGAGATATTCTCTATATTTCAGATACAGAAAACACTCCTCCAAAGATCGTTGGAAAGCATCAAGGAGCCTATTTTTATACAATTGGACAAAAACAAGGTTTAGGACTCAATTTCAAAGCATATGTCTATCGTATAGATATCGAAAATAACCTGCTTTATGTGACG
>CAZEFV010000015.1:0-4249 GCA_964511595.1 uncultured Candidatus Peribacteria bacterium | reverse complement strand
ACAGCCATGAACATTGCATCGGATGCGGAGCGGATGTGACGGATAAAGACAGCGAAGAGTTGCAAACCAAAGAGTTAACGGCAAAAGATTGGCATTGGATAACTCCTCATCTTTCTCTGGAATCATCTATTACGGGAAAAATTCGTTATCGTCAGATTCCTGGAGTTCCTTGCCAACTTTCTCCACTCGCCAATTGAGATATGAAGGTTATTTTTGATCAACCTCAGCGAGCGGTAGCACCAGGACAGATTTTTGTGGCATATCAGGGTGAGTTTTGTTTATGATGTGGAGTGATTGCATAATGATTTTATCTAAAATGTAAAGGAGAAAGCAGGGGAGAAGTCAGTTTTTTCTTTCTTTTTACATAAGATTTCTTTAAAATTAGAATGATTTATTTTGTATTTGTAAGTAGATGACCTACATCCCAGAACAACTCATTGATCAGATCGAAACCCTAAAATCAGAAGGAAAATTTTGAGAGGCTTTGAAACTCGTAAATAGCATTTTAGCAAAAGATCCTACAAATGAAGAAGGATTGATGCAGATCGTAGATATCCATTATCAGCAAAAAGAGATAAATAAAGCTGATAAAGCTATAGATTTTCTCAATACTAAAAAAGAAAATGACCCTATGGGTCTTTATATTAAATGAGTGCTGGAAATGGAAAAAAACCATCGAGAAGAAGCTAGGAAATACCTCAAACAAGCAATAGATATTACCGATGGAGCCAATCATGAAATCATTAGATGTTATGGACTCAGTGAATATCGATATGGTAATAGAGAAAGGGGGATGCAATATCTTAAACAAGCTTTCAAAATCAATAATAAGGACGCAGAGCTTATTTTTAATATCATCCAAATCTATATGTTAGAAAAATACTATCATGAGGCAAATGAGATGATTCAGCATTTTTTCGCTTATCGTGACCAGCTAGAGACGATAGAAAAACCTCTTGAATGGTATGAGAAAAAAATTACTCTTTTTAAGAAGTTGCTAGATAGAGAGAAAACAGCATTTCATCAAATATAATTTTATTCTTTTATCATAACCTACTATGGCTCAGGACGTTTCAGTAAAACTCTTTCGAGACGATGTAAAAGCAATCTTCAAATCCTATAAAGGTCAAATGGTGCGAGTAGCAGTATTGAGTGGATTTTTGATTTTTTTGCTAAATATTTTACTTGGGGTTTCTTTTTATGGAAAGGCGTTTAACCAAGAAATACAGGGGAAATTAGGGATGTATTTCTACATTGTGGATGATCCCTCTCGCCAATCACAGATCGATAAACAAGTCATGGATCTAAAAGAGGAGTTAAAAAATGCTGGATTAGAAGTTCAATATTCCACAAAAGATGATGCACTCAATTTTCTAAAAAAGAGTTTACCCGAATTATCTGGAAATTTTGAGAGATTTGGACTCGAAAACCCCTTGCCAGCAACCTTATATGTAACTTTCCATGATCAGTCTCAGTACGAGCTATTGCAACAAACCCTTGCAGGATATCAGGAAATAATTGTAAATCACCAAGACGCCTCTCAGATAGAAACTCTGCAATCTCAAGAAACCAGAATCCTAAATATTATCAATTTATCAAACTTTGTGCAGATGATTTGTCGAATATTAGTAGTAATGTTAACGGCAGTAATCCTTTCCTTTGCAATATTTTTTCTCAAGGGATTGTTGATTAGATTTCGTGAAGATATTCAAGTAAAAAAACTCTTATGAGCTAGAAAAAATCAGATTCTTAGACCTTTTTTGGCGAGTATTACTTATGCAGTAATTGGAGGGTTTATACTTGCTTTCATTTTAGTTGGAGCTAGTCTCTTTGCATTTGATTATTTTATGATACAGGCTTTTGGATTTGCTCTTATCCCTATGCTGATCAACGAGCGATCTACTGTGCTCTCAGTGATATTAGGAGAGTTATTGTTGATTATGGTACCTTTGATGGCGATCTCCTACCATTTTATCCTCACTTTACATAAAAAATTAAAATAATGAGTTTAAAAGCAAAAGGAAGAGAAGGTGAAGAGTTGGTAAAGCTATATTACCTCGAGCGTTGATATTCCACGCTTGCACAAAACTATACAATCAGAGGAGGAGAAATAGATCTCTTAATGAAAAAAAATAAAAATCTGATCGCAGTAGAAGTCAAAACATTGGATACAATCAGAGAATTTGATGCATATATTACTTCAAATAAAATACATGCATTAGACAGAACCTTGCAGTATTTTTTGCAAAATTACAGCGAATTAGAGTTTGATGAAATCAGTATTGATGTAGTGTTAGTTTCTCAGGGGAAGATCATAGAGATCTATGAAAACGTCACCTGAGGATAGATTTATATCGAGATTGCCTTAGGTAACTTAATGAAAACTTTCTCTTTAGCTTTGAACCGAGTATTATCTGGGTATTCTTTTCCTGTTGCATCAGTAATCAGGAGAGTATCTTTATGTTGTTTTGCTTCAGGGAAAATTTTTAAAAATTGTGAGATTACAGCAATAGGTTTTGCACCATATTGGATATGATAACTATAGACTTTATATTTCCCATCTTTACTCTCTCACTGATATTGGAAAGAAGGAGAGTTGATGTTTTGTTGATTTTCAGCCATATCAATAGGTTGAGATTTATTTTGTTTTGTGATGTTCGAAACTTCTTGAGTTGTAGACGTCTTATTAGCATCCCCCTTTCAGTATTTACTATTTTCTCTATTAGCAGCAAATAAAGCAGAAATATCCTTGAATTCTCAACGGTTAAAAGCATTTTGAATAGATTCTCTTACCGCAAGGATGTTTGGGATGTATTTGTTAGATTCTGAACTTTTAGAATTATACTTTGCAAAATTACCTTTGGTAGAGAAAAATTGTTTTTTTACAATGCCTCGCCCATTATACAGATTTATTGCTCGCATTCGCTTTGTTGAGTCTGATATCTCTAATTTCTTTTTATTCTTTTTTTCTAATTTATTTATCATCATATTCACGGTTTTATAGTTTTCAACAAAATGGCGCAATGCTGCTTCTGTGCTAACCCTTTTATTAAAACGATCCGCAGAAGTTATTCAATATAATTTAGCGGAAGCGTCAGTAAATTGTCGATATCATGCGGCAGTAACCGAGTTTGCTGGTTGAGGTTTCCATTTAGATTCTTGAAGAGCAACAAAAACGATATCAAAAGGAATCTTTATAGCATATTTTTTACTAGCTTCTTCAATTTTTTTTAAAATCATGACTAAATCGCCATTTGTAACCATAAGTTTGAATTGTGTAACGTAGTCACCTCACTTTTGTGAAAGAAGTGTTTTTTGATATTCTTTCATTTTCCCTGATTTAAAATCACCCAACATTTGATTTTGAAAAAATTTATTAATAAGTTCTTTATAAGCAAGGTTCTCCCATTTCTCTTTATTTTTGTTTTTTGCAGGGAGTTTTGTAGTGTTTATAGCTTTAGCCACCTCTTTTGGACTAACTTGAGCAAGGTGTTTCTGCTTTTGAGTCTCTTTCACGCGTTCTTTCTGCTTTGGAATCTCTTTATCAGCCATAATTTCCTGAGGTAGTAAAATAAAAATACTCTTGATTTTTCTAAATATATAGTAAGTATACAGATAAAGATTTATTTTGTCAAGAATGATGAGAGAATATTACAAGAAAATTGGAAAACAAGTCTCAAAAACGACAAAAATTTTCCTAATCATATGCATCTTATTTCTCATCTTTTCACTTTTGACAAAAATAGAGCTCTGACCAGGATATTCTTCTGAACCAAAGAAAAACGATCAGCTTTCTTTTCCTCTTTCTTTTGAAACAGGTAATTATATACAGAATTTACTAATATTGACCGGTAAAATGTTTGTATGACCAGATCCTCAGGTCTGGAAAGAATATCAGCAATTTTTCCGCCAAACAGACGAATTTCTTAAGCTCCAAAACTACCAAATTACCCAAAAAACACGAAAAGAAGAGTTTAAAAAGCTGACAGATCGTAATATTACTATAAATATTATTTTAGAAAATAAACTATATGCAAGCTATCAAAACTATTTCAAACAAATGCAAGAATACTTCTCTGGAAATAAATTAGTTACTATCCAGTCCGATGATCCGATGTGAACAACCTACGTACACACCAAGATGATGGTAAATGAAGACGGATTTTGGATACAGACGGCCAATCTTACCAAGTCTAGCTTTGAATCCAATCGTGAACATTTTTATTACGGTACCAACCCAGAAATCAGA
>CAZEFV010000014.1:11487-12139 GCA_964511595.1 uncultured Candidatus Peribacteria bacterium | reverse complement strand
TTGAGTAGGTTTTTGGATTTCAGAGGCAAGTTCTGACATTAAATGAGAGCAATTTATGTTTTAAAACATACAAAATATTTATAAAAGATTATATACATTTTTTTACAAAAAGCAAGGCTTTCGCATCGAAATGTTTTTTTTCTCTTGTTTTTTAATTGAAAAAAGATATACAGAAAGCGTTTTTTATTTTATTTATATTTTATTAGATGAAAAGGTTCTCATTATTCGCATTACTTGGTGCTTCTTTAATCCTCGTTGGATGTGGTGCACAAACAGAAACAGAAACTAACACTACTACAGAAACTGGAGCACAAACAAGTGAATTTACAGCAGCAGTATGTAATGATTATTTCAATGTACTAGACTGTACACTTAAGACTCAGGTACCTGCTGATCAGCAAGCTGAACAAAAACTGCTCGAAAAGCATTAGATGCAGCAACTCAAGAAGCTCAATGTCAAGCTGCTTGGGATAACGAAATCCTTCCTCAAGCAGAGTTATACAACTCATTCGGATGTAATGTACCTACTACTACAACAACAACTACAACTGACGAAGCAGTAACATCTGGAGAACTTGAAGTAGTAAACACTACTGAAGGAGACGCTACTGATACTGTAGTAGTTGAAGAAACTACAGAAGTATTACCAACT
>CAZEFV010000014.1:0-11477 GCA_964511595.1 uncultured Candidatus Peribacteria bacterium | reverse complement strand
CAAAAACAATAAAAAAGTTCTGCAAAAGCAGAGCTTTTTTTTTATTCTTGCAAATACTTCTCTTTTTCTTATATTCTCAATATCTTATTAAATAGCTTTTTATTCATAAAATAAGAATGAAAAATAAGGAAGCAAGAAAAAAACGATTCCAATATAGCAAATTTGTAATAATGTGAATCACATCTGCACGGTTTTTATTAAATATCACAACCGCATGGTTTGAGCGTTATGGAGAATCTTTTTCTACTCTATTTAGCCAGCAGTTTCAATATCAATATGAAGGGATAAGTTTCCCCTATTCTCCTATAGAAACCAAAAAAGGCATAGTCCCAAATGGAGTTGATAGAATATCAGTGGTACGAAAGGCAGAAAATATAAACAAAACTTTCAATATCCCTGTGAATCAGCGAAAAGAATATAGCCTTACTTTTGGAATAAATTATGAAAACCTCATTGCCGGGAAAAATCATTATATTTTAAATTTCCGAAAAGATCGCCAGCTTATAAAAGTTCAGCAATTTCAAATCAATGTTTCCTACAAAAAAATCCCCTTAGAAAGTACCAAAAAAGTACACATATTGATAAATGGACACCAGACAGGGAATAATAATACCCCTTTATTAATACAGGATCATAACCAATATGAAATCATAGAGGCACCTTATATATTTGATTCAAAAGTTCCCTATTTGATACAACCTCAAAAAATACAAAAAGATAAAAAAAACTGAATAACTTATGCAGATATCTATTTTAACGGAGACTTCCTAGTATCAAAATTTCCATACGAAGTAGAAGACGCTCAGAGTTGAAATCAAGCGACCTTTTCGTACAATGAGAAAACTCAGCAATTAATGGTATCACGAGAAACGAAAGGTGCTTGCCATTATACTCAGTGAGCAAAAGGTATTTCCACGAAGACAAAAGAAATCTTCTTAGACCTATCTATCACAAAGAATCAGCAAAATATCCAAGATGGCATCCTAATAACCTATAAAAATGCAAGAAAGTTAGAACTCTTCCCTGAAGTACAAAAAAATAAACAGGGAGATATTTACGGACTAAAATATCGTTATTCCGTATTCCAAAAAAATCAACGAAAAAAAATATTAGAAGATTATATCGTCAAAAACCAAAAAATCATACCAACAACTGGAGAAGCTAGTTCTTGTGATATCGAAACTTTTGATTATCGTTTCGATCCAGAGACAATGCAATTATTTATCAAAAGAGATGAAAATGTCTGATGAAAAGCAGAAACATACAGACGAGATATAGAGAGGATACCTAGTTTCTATCGTATCAGACATTAAATACAGATTTTTATTTCTTATTATAATTTACTATGTGAATGTTCGACAAACTCAACCAAATGGGAGACATGAAGAAAATGTACGACAAGTACAAACAACTGGAAAAGACCCTTAAAAATCTTGTAATTAGAGCAAAAGAGGGAAAATTCCTCGAAAATGGAGAGGAAAAAGACGCAGTAATCATTGATATTTCAGGAGAAATGAAAATCAAAGACCTAAAAATTAATGATTTATCGCTACTAGACCCAACAAAACCACATCAACTCGAAGAACTTTTGATGAAAGCCATTCAAAAGGCTCAAAGCAAAGCACAAGAAGTAGTCGCAGAAAAAACCAAGGAAATCCTCGGAGTAGACACCAACGATCTTGCAGGAATGCTCGGTGGAGGAGGTTTACCAGGATTAGGATAAAAAATAACACGCTCAATAAAATCACGCTTTTTCAAAAGAATAATGCATCAAGAGATAACACAAATTTCCACAAATGTAGCTATTAAAAAAACCAAAAAAAATCGATGGAAAATAGCTTTAAACGGAATACTTGGATGAATATATATCGGAATAGGAACAATGTTCAGCATAAATACCATTTCATGACTTGAACATCTTCCCTACGGGATAATAAAATTCATTGCAGGAGGAAGTTTTTCAATTGGATTAATTCTGGTAATGATAGCTTGAGCAGAAATATTTACAGGAGATGCACTAATGATCACTGGGGTATTAGATCATAAAATCAAAATAAAACATCGAATAAAAAACCTTTCTCTCATACGAATAACAAATTTCATTTGAGCACTAATATTAATATCTTTATTATATTTTGCGGGTCGAGATCAATTTTGATGAGGGATAGTTTGAGATACTATACTTTCGATAGGAGAAAAGAAGCTACATTATTGACGGATACAAGCTGTAAGTTTATGAATTTTATGTAATATTTTAGTATGTTTAGGGGTCCGACTATCACGGAGTGGTAAAAGCTTAACTGATAAAATTATATGAATTATTTTCCCCGTAACAGCATTTGTTGCATGTGGATTTGAACATTGTGTTGCAAATATGTTCTATCTTCCTTACGCTTGGGTGTTAGGATTAGAGACAACCATCTCACAAATGCTCTTAATAAATTTTCTCCCAGTCACTATAGGAAATCTTTTATGATGAGCAATCTTTGTAGGAATGTTTTATCGATGGCTCAAAGAGTAAATTGTACTTGATTTTCTGATATAAAAGAGTAAGAAAAAGCAGACGATAAATAATATATCTGCTTTTTTATCTATTTTCTCAAAAAACATGAAAAAACTCCTATTTTTACCTTTACTGATAGGAAATACCTTCCTACTCACAGCATGTAATAATTCTCCTACTACACAGCCTATACAAGAAGTTGTTGCTCAGCCAGATCGTACAGGAGACTATGCATACACCTTTCAGATGATGAAACCAGAACTAAATGAAAGTACAAATCGAGAAACTATTTTTTCTTGATTTTACCAAGAATGGGAGACCGGACATGTACTGACCAAAGAAGAAGTTGAGATCTTCAATGAAAATTGTGTAGAAAGTGAATGGGACAAACCTTCTTTGATAGCAGAAGTAATAGGGGAAGGGAAAATATTTTCTAAAGAGATATCGAAAGATCAAGTAAAAGTAGGGAATAGTATCACTCTGACAGGATATTATCAAGCTGATCCTTTACTTACTATCGTCGATAAACAGCTCGACACAACTAAGAAACAATTGCAAGAAAAAGGACGAGCCACGTTGCCAATTGCTATACTAAATAAATATATTCCTACAAATTATGAAAGAGAAACAGGAATATATGGTGGTTTCGAAGAGGAACGAACAAAACATACCTATGATATAGCAGGACGCGGAGAACCATCTGAGAGATATCCTTTTAATACTCTCTTGATTACGAATGATCTTCTGCTTCATGTATATCACAAGATTTTCGATAATTCTCTCAAATATTATGAGGAACATACAGCAAGGCCAACATTAGAAAAATTATCTCTAAACCTCAGAAATCAATACCTCACTCTAGCAAAAAAAGAAAAAAATGCTGATCTCAAAGCAATGTATGATTTTCTAGCAGCATATTGGACAGTCCCTAGCATTTTCCTTCCTTCAGAAGATTCAATTAGGACTACCATTGAGAAAATAAGAGAAAAAAACGATCAGCGAGGAAAATCTGACTTAAATGATGAAGAAATCGGAACTATAATCAAAGAAAGGACAAAAGAACTCACAAAAGAGCTTTTCCCAACGTATCAAAACCTCCTTCCAAAAGTAGTAGATCAAATCCTAGCCGCTGAAGAAGATAGAGCATTAGATACGTTTATGATCTCACTTGGAAAAGATTTTTTCCAGCAAGCTGATATGGAAATTCAACAGGATTACACACAATTCCAGCCTCGTTCACATTATACGGATTCTTCGTTATTAAAGACCTATTTTATAGCGACAAAATGGTTGATGAGAGAAAAATTCTATTTTGGTTCTCCAGAATTAACGCGTGCAGCTATGATAATGGCATCTACAATCTCAGAGGATAACCTCAAAGAGTTTAATAAACTCTCAGAACAGATTAAAAATCTGATTGGTAGTGATGATGATCTCACAATTCAGGAAATGAGAGATTTCCTAAGAACAGAAAAATTAAACACACCAAATGCAATCTTATCAAACGCTGTAACATCTGAGACATTCAAAAAATTAAAAACACTGCATCCACAACGTATCACCTCCACCCATTATCAGACAGCAGAGGTAGGACAAACTACAGAACAAGAAGCAAAAGAAACACTTGATGGATTCATCTTTTTTGGAGAAAAATTCACTCTAGATAGTTTCATTTTTGATCAGATGACCGCAGGATCAGCAGAAAAAGAATTCACGACAAAACCTAATATGCAAACGGCTCTCATCATTCCAGACATTTTAGCAAACAATGACCTAGCTCATCAATTAGTAAAAATCCGAATGACCGAGAAATCCAAACTCAGCCCTCCAAAAATTCTCGAAAATCAAGAAAAATGATATACACAGCTTTCTAGTTATGATCAGTACAAAACAGAAACACAAGAGATAATCAAAGAATTGTCTACCACCGATGTAATCAACAACATCTATCACAAACGATTGGGAGTGATAGCAAAGTTGCTAGACGCTCCACTAGAAAATGCTCCATATTTCCGCCTAGATCCACTTTATCAGATGAAGAATCTTGTTACCTATCTAGGATCTTATACAGAACTCAAACATGACACCTTACTTTACGTAAAACAAGCTTATGCAGAGATGTGAGAATGAGGACCAAACAGCTGTGCTATTCTTATTGATCCACCAGCTCTCCCAGTACCAAAAGGATACATTGAGGCAGAACCAGAATTCTTAGACTCTTTGATAGCTTTAACAGAAGATACCATCAAATATACCAAAGGAAGCGATTCTTTCCAAAACGCAAATCTCCTAGAATTTGCAACCGCACTCAAAAAATTAAAAGAGATATCCATCAAACAAATGCATAACGAAGTAATCTCAGATGAGGACTTCGAATGGATGAGGGTAGACCTAGTTAATCTCTTCAGACAAATTGTACTTCCTACCAAAACTTTTGGAGAAGCAACTCAACAAGAGATGAGATGAGCGATCATCGCAGATATCTTTACCAGTGAAAATGATGGTCCATTGTATGAAGCAGTAGGACGTCCAGCATTGATGTTATTAAATGTTTCAGATACCAATGGGACAAGGACGGTTATAGGGCCAATATTCACCCATTATGAATTCTACGCATCAGATGAAATTATTAAGGATGCTACAGGAGGACGTTACACCGATCAAGACCGACAGGCACAACTCTTCCTCGAAGAAGAAAATCAACAAAAAAAATCAGAACAAAGATCCATTTCTGCACTCTCATTACCAAGTAAACAACTAGAATCTCAGTAAACATACAAAAAAGCTATCTATAAACAGATAGCTTTTTAACAATACAAAAAATTCAAAAAAAGGGAAAGAAAACTTCCCTTTAAAATAACTTAATTATCACATAAGCTTAATACCCACCACTAAAAACTTCTGGTGGAAGTTCTGGATATATTTCCACAACCCCAGTAAAGGGGTCTTTTCGCAGTTCCTCCACAATACTGTATTCTCTGTCCCAAGGAAGAATGTGTGTTGATAATTCTGGTGTTACGTTACCTCCACTGTCAAGGTTATTTTCCATTTTTTACCTCCGTATTTTTATTTTTTGTTTAACATATTCCCCATTTATTTGATGGGAGAAAAACTTATAAACATTCCTCCATACAAAGTCAAGAAAAAATGCAAAAATCAGCTTTTTTTTCCTGCTTGAATTCTAAAAGAATTTTCATAAAAACACAATATACCTTTTACTCACCTACAAAATATCTATGACGCGATCAGAACTTGCAAATCTCCTTTTCCCAAAAAACACTACCACTATTGATGAATTATTTCAAAAATACCCAAAACGTCCTCAGTCAGTTTGTGATCGCATAGCTCCAAGTCCTACAGGATATTTTCATTTTGGTAATCTGTATACAGCAATTCTCAACCGAAAATTTGCTCGCCAAAATCAAGGAATTTTCTATATCCGTGTAGAAGATACCGATCAGGCGAGAAAAATAGATGACGCCGTAGAAGTAGTCCTCAATTCTCTAAATCAGTTTTGAATCAGCATTGACGAGGGTCCAATCGGAGATAATGCAAGTGAAATAGGGGAGTATTGACCTTATTTCCAGTCAGAGAGACGTGATATGTATCTCACCTTTATCAAATATCTCATTTCTCAGTGACTTGCATATCCTTGTCGAATGACCGCAGAGGAGATAGAACAGATCAGAACAAATCAGACAGAAAAAAAACAGATCCCTGGGATCTATGGAGATTTTTCCATGTATCGTAATTTTACACCAGAACAATTAGCTGAAAAATATCACTCAGAAAACAATACCTTTGCTGTGATTAGATTCCGTTCTCCAGCTGATTTAACGCAAAAAGTCACTTTTACAGACGCTATTAGAGGAGAAATATCAATGATCGATAATTTTAATGATATCGTAATCCTCAAAGGCGATTGACTTCCAACGTATCATCTCGCACATATTGTGGATGACACCTTGATGAGAACTTCACACGTAATGAGAGGAGAGGAATGGCTCACGAGCGTTCCCTTACATCTTCAGCTTTTTAAATACCTACACCTATCTATGCTCATCTCGCTCCCATTTGTAAATTAGACGAAGGGAAAAAAAGAAAACTGAGCAAACGTCACGATCCAGAAGCCAACGTCGCTTTTTTCTTTGAAAAATGATATAGTAGCCAAGGACTACTCGAGTATATTATGACGCTAGCAGACTCAAGTTTTGAAGATCGAAGGAAAGACCACCCAGAAGCAAATTTGGATCAATTCGACTTTAACTTAACTAAAATAAGCGTTTCTTGACCACTTTTTGATCAGCAAAAACTTGATCGAATCAATAATTCCTATCTTTCAAAAACACCAACAGAGGAACTCTACTCTCAGACACTGGAGCGAGCGACCATTTACGAATCTTCTTACGCCAATTTACTCCGCGACGACCAAGTATACGCAAAATCTGCGATAAATATAGAACGTTTTACTGAAAAAGATCCCAAAAGGTACACCACTTATGCAGATGTAAAATATCAAACGCTTAACTTCTTTGATTCCGAGCGATCCAGCAACATTCAGCAACGTGAAAACGAATTAGAAACATTTTTTGCCTGATTTAATGAAAATAGTAATGAAGTAAAAAATAAAATTGCTAATTTCTTACAGGAATATAAAAAAGAATTCTCACTGGAAAACGATACTCTTACACGATTTGAACAGTTAAAAGAAATCTGAAAAAAACACGGTTTCGCTCCAAATAACGCTGAATTTAAAACAGGAGAATATCTCGGAAAAGCTGGAGATCTTGCGATGATACTCAGGATTTTATTACTCAATATGAGACAAACTCCCGATTTATTTAATGTCATGAAAGTAATGGGAAAAGAAAGAGTCATGGCTCGTATTTCCTCATTTTCCTCTTGAAATCAGCTCTAAAATAACTATACTCCACCTCAGTACTCTTTGATACAAAAGGGGAAATGGATCAAAAAACCCTCATTCGGGCTGTCAACCGATCGAGATCGTGAAATGATCACCTTACTTTTTTACCATTTATTTGTATCACCTAATGGCACACAAAAAAGCCGCCGGAGCGGCGAAAAATCTCAGAGACTCACAACCAAAATATCGTGGAGTCAAAATCTTTGGAGGACAACATGCAACCAAAGGAAATATCTTAATTAGGCAAAATGGGTCAAAATATGAATGTGGACTAAATACATATCTAGCAACAGATTTCACTATTCATGCTTCTGCAGATGGAATTGTTCATTTCAAAAAAAAGAATTTCAAAAGATTCGATGGAAGAACCTATCTAAAAACAGTAATTGAAGTTTTACCAAACACTACTCTTACTGCAGAATCTAAACCGGCCAAAAAAGCTCCTACTAAAAAAGTAGAAAATGAAACAGTTGCAGAAAAACCAGCTAAAAAAACTCCAGCTAAAAAAACAGCAGAGAAAGCTGAACCTAAAGCTAAAAAAGCGGCTGAAAAAATAGCTGAACCTATTATAGAAACAGTTGTAGAACCTACAGCTGAAGCTACTGATACACAAGAAACAACTGCTACTGAAGCATAATCAAATACCTTACATCTAAAAAATCATTTTATTTTCTACCTTTCATTTCCGATGAATATCAGTCCAAGAAATAAAATCTCCAAGATGAAAACCCATAGAAGGCATTCTACTTGGAAGACGATAAATCTTAAAAAACTTACTAAAACTTACCAAACGACAAAATGTGAAAACTGCGGAGCAAACAAACTTACTCATAGAGTATGTCCAGTATGTGGATACTACAAAGGGAAACAAGTAATCACTATCAAATCAAAGTCTAAAAATAATGTAGTAGAAGCATAAAAAACTATATATTTCTCGATCTAAAATAGTAAAAAAGACGAATATATTTCGTCTTTTTTTATAAAATTGTATTCCAGTTTTCTTTATCTTCGTTTAAAATAACAAAAAAAGTATTGACTTTTAATAAGAAAAAAATAGCATGAAAGAAAAGAATCAAACAATCACATATTAAAAGGAAAACAAATGCAAATCAAAAACATTCTAGAAATCAAAAACACAAAGGAGAGAAAATATCTCATTGAGTTAAACTGCGGAAAAAAATATACTGTATCAGCTCCAAAAGAAATTAATGGATATAAAGCACTTCATATTGGTTAAGAATGGGAAGAAATTATCAAAATACTCCCAAAGGGATGGTTTTATCGTGTAGGAGAAGTGTTAGAACAAGGAGAAATATTAGAAGAAAAATAAATCTCCACTGGAAAGCTATATTTATAGTATTCCAGCTTTTTTTATTTTTTTATCTCGGCATATACCACCTCATATCATCGAGAATTCCCTGAGATTGCGCACCTCTCACATTCCATACCAATATCTTCTCAAATTTCAACTTCTGCGCATAACAAGACAGGAGAAAACTATATCCACCGACCAAAATAAAACGTCCCTGTTTTTTCGCTTTAAAAATATTTTTTCCGGCTCATCATGTAATATTTTCTACCAATAGTTCATAAGAATCAGCAAAAGGCATTTTTTGTATCGCCTCAAAAAGTTTCCTACTTTCCTCCTTAATCGTCGAAATCACAAAAATCGCCTGTACTTCCGCTGTAGTCAACTCCTGCAAACGTTCAGAGAAACCTCATAAACTCGAAACATGTATCAGTGTAGAAGGCAGTTTGAGTCCTTCTTGGATATCAGGCAACAATGCCGTACTTTTTTCCTCATGATTAGAAAAAAAGATCGTATGGTTTTTATCAAAAATTTCTTTGAACTCATCCCAATTCGTAAATTTTGTTTCTTCTGCAAATAAGAAATAAAAACCTGATTCATTACCAGAAGTATACGTTTTCCTTGTAATCTTGGTGACAGACTGAGAAATATCCAAAAAATGTTCTACTTGCCTCCATAAAGTCAAAAAGTCCTGTTCAGATAAATCAGCTTTTAATCCCTCTTTAAATTCTTGGAACCTCGGCAAAAGTTTATTAGTTTGATAAAAATCAAGATTTTCAATCATAGGATTGACGACTAATTCATCTTCTGCCCTTCAGAGGAATAATTGTTTAGTTTCTGTCCGTAAAATACCCAAAAAAAGTACAAAAAAAGTATCGAATTTTTGCAAATTTTCTACAGGAAAATCTTGATATTTATACTTCATCATATCGACAAAGTTTTGCAAATAATACAAATCACAAACTCTCGAAAGATGCGCATTGTAATTTTTATACCACCATTCTACATCAAAAAACACCACATCATACTCTGCATATGCATGAGCCTCTTTTTCCAAAATAGCATATAATCCATGATGAGTAGTCAATACAACAGGATAAGAAATCACTTCTCTCTCATCTTTGATCAGATTATACACAAAATAATCTCCTTTACTGTTGAGATGCAAAACTCCATATCACCAGTACAAGTGTGTAAAATATTTTAAGAGAAAATACAGCTCAAACTGTTCAAAAACCTTTCTTTGTAAAAAGTGTTGCAATTTCTCTCCAGATATCGTCTGTTCTTCTCTAGCAAATCCTATATTTTTTACTCCCAAATCAAATAAAATATTTTTTGCAATATCTAATTTTGGAGCATTGGAAAATACCAAGATCACTTTTTTATCAGCAGTCAAAGAAATCAGGAGTTTTTTTAAGTCGAGATTCCCAACATAATATCTACTTAGATTCCCCAGTTTTTTTACATCAATCGGATAAGGAAACTCAGCAAACGAAGTATTACTCGGTGCAATTTTCTTAAGAGGAAGAAGAGAAAGCTGACGTTCAGTACGAGATAATGACTCTCAACGCAAAATATCAGCCAAAATGACTTCCTCGCTTCTGTGTAAAATCTCTTCTATCATCTCATATTTCCCCTTTAATTCATCGATAAAGTCTACCAAATAACAAAACAAAACCAAGGTACATTTCGTATCATAAAGCGCATCATGAAATGCAAGTTCTTCAGGACTTTCTCCTCCATTAATTTTCAATCCCATTTTCTGCTTCCATTCCATAAATTTTGCTTTTTCATCCATAAACTTCACCAAAATCTCTAACGCATAACTCGGAGGATAAGGAATCAACGCCTGAGCAAAAGCAAACGTATCAAAACTCCCATACAGCTCAACATCAGGAATAATTTTTCTCAAAAAAGTAAGATCAAAACTGATATTATGACCGATCAAAACTGTAGTAGGAGAGAAAAAACGCTGAATTTGTTTCGCAATTTCACCAATCGAAGGAGCAAAAACGAGTTCTGCAGTCTTAATATTCGTCAAAAAACTAACAATATTTTTAAGTTCTTTAATGTCTTTGTCAGGTTTAATCAGACTTTCAAACTGATCAATAATCTCTCCTTTTGCATTTAATTCTACAATTCCTATTTGGATAGGGGAGTCATTTTTAGTGTCCAAACCTGTGGTTTCAAAGTCGATACCAACATATCTCAATTGTTCATTCAAAAGCATTACAAATCTCCGTTATGGGAGTAAAAATCATTAGAATAGTCCTAATTGTTGAGGTTTTTCTGTCTCTTTTTTCATCTCTAATAAAGTCTTTTTCAGACCGTTAAACTGATAACGATTTCATAACACCTCAATCCAAAGATCCAAATCAAATCTAAACGCAAAATCTTCCAGTTTTTTTTCACTCATATCGATCTTTGCAAGTTCTACCAAACACTTAGATTGAAATGCATGTTCCTTTCCGGGTTCCAAAATCGATCTAATAGGAGGAGAAATCTGATCCAAATGATCATAAATCCCCTCAATCGTCTGGAATTCTTGAATCAAATTCAACGCTTTTTTCTCTCCAATTCACGGAACTCACTTGATATTATCTGCACTATCTCCGAGTAACGAAAGATAGTCTACAATATATTTTGGCTCAAATCCAAACTCTCTCAAAAAATCAGCTTTTTTGTATGGGATATCTTTATCTGGAGATACCACATACACACGTTCATCCAGTACTTGTTTA
>CAZEFV010000013.1:4983-12174 GCA_964511595.1 uncultured Candidatus Peribacteria bacterium | reverse complement strand
ATTTTTGCACCTCAGCAAGCGTCGCGAAACTTTTTGTCCAATATTCTCCAATAGTGAAATCTCCCCACGCAACGTGGAAATTGAGTCAGTCTTTTGTCTCCTGATGCGTTAGAGCAAAAAGATAATTGAAATTATTTTCTCCTTCCTGAATATACGTCCCTGGTGTGATAATCTGCGTAATTTCTCTGTGTACTAATTTGCCTGGAACAGGATCGGTCATCTGTTCGGCAACTGCTATTTTGAAGCCAAAACTCAGCAAACGAGGAAGATATTTATCGAGTGAAAAATGCGGAATTCCTGCCATCTTGATAGAGCCGTCTTTGTTTTTACTTTTGTCGGTGAGAGCAAAGTCGAGTTTCTGGTGGAGGAGATGTGCGTCCTCAAAGTAGGTCTCGTAAAAATCTCCTACACGAAAAAAAAGTAGACACTCAGGGTGTGATTTTTTGAGATCGACATATTGCTGGAGCATTGGCGTAAGTTGCATTGGATTGAGTATGGAGATTTAGGGATTTTTTTCAAGGGGAAAGGGAGGAAGATTTGAGAATTAGAAAAAAACGACTGAAAGAAATTCAATCGTTTTTTTTTGAAAAGTGTTAGTTTAAGGGGTCGGACTATTTTTTCCTGTATTCAAGTAATAATTTTGCTCGTTCAAGATAATACTCGGGAAGAGATATTTTCATATTAAACTTTTTTTGCCACGAGACTTCGTAAGTCTCGATACATTCCAGCATGATATCCATAATTTTTAGACTATCTTCCCAATTAGTATAAAATTTAATCACGTCATAATATCTCCAATATTCAATGAACTGCATTTCTAAGCGTTCACACTGTTCGTCTTCTTTAGTTTCAAGCTGTAAATTTGGATAATTCTCTTTCATTCTCTCACAAAAATGGGAGATTATTGCGTCTACTTCTGGAGAAGTCGGCATGATACTTCTGTCAATATGGTGAACTGATTTTTTCTCTCCGTCTTTAGAGTAAAAGTTACTATAGAGTAAGCACCAAAATACACCTCCACTAGCAAAAGCCTTTTCTTCGTCTGGAATATAGCAAGCATCGTAAGAGAATTTTTTCCTCTTCTGCATCTCGTCTAGTATTTGTTTTAGTTCTAGAAATGTTGATGGAGTTTTTGACTGTTTTTATTTCATTTTTTTATCTCCTAATTTTTTGTTAATAACATTTCTTGATTGTAGTCATTTTTTATTAAAAGTCAAGTATATTTTTTTGTTTGAGGTTTAGAGTGAGCGTCTTTTCGGTCAGCGATTAGGGATTCAGCTTTTTATTTCTTCTTTTTGTGGGGGTTGTTTATGGAAGAAAAAAACATCAAGAATTGTCTTGATGTTTTCCTTATACTAGGGTTTGTAATAGAATTACTGCAAGATAGCCATCGCTAACTGTGCATCTGCTTCTACCAAATCTACCTGAGCATTTACAAAAGCGTATGCAAATACTGCTGTACAGATAACAGCCCCAAAGAATACTCCATTTCTGATGAGTTTTTCTTTCTTTGATCTGCAAGATTCAGCCTTTTTTAAAGGGATCTTTTTTAATGCCTTTTTCATTGTAATTTTTTGTTAGGAAATAAAAAAAGTAAAAATTACAATGTATATTGTATACATTTTTTTAAATTTGTCAAGTTTTAGGGATCTTTTTTTATTTCTCTTTTGATAAAAGCAAAAGACTAGATTGCATCTGATATTTCTCCTGACGTTTCAGCAGGTACTTCTGGTTGTACAGCTGGGATTGTCTCGCAGTTTACATCCAATTCCTGATCAAAAGTGATCTGTTTTCTAATATATTTTTTTAAAGTATATTCCAATGAGCTTTTTGGCTCTGCAAGCAACTCTTCATAGGTAGTGTGTAAATCTTTTACAATCTCGGGATCGACACAAGGTTTCCCTTCTGCAAGAGTGATCATAGCCTCATAATAATTTTCCAAGCTATATTTTTGCTTGAGATACTCTCCGTTTTCTCCAAAGATATTCGCAAAAGTGATTTCCACATTCTGCCAAATAACTTTAAAACCAGAAAAAAAGCTGATTTTCTCTGCTGGATGATTGCCTACATAGATCCGACATATCACCAAAAGAATAGCTCAAATACAAAACTTGATCACATTATGGATAAATTTTTTTTTCATTACTGGGAGAGAGGCTTCTTCCATTTGAGAAGAAAAAAAGAAATAAAATACTGTCGTTACCATACGCTTTTTCTCTTGCTTTTCAAGAGACTTTTTATAGGATGGATAATGAAATATTGTATTCAGATTTATTTTTTCTCTTGTTATTTATGCCTATTTTCTATGTTCTCGCTTTCATTATTGGAGCTGGGCTCGGATATTCACTTTTTTATCTGAGATTTCAGTATAGAGATGTCATCAATGAGCTCCGTCAACGTTTACGTGAAGCAAACGAACAAATCCAATATCTTCAGGGAGAATTGGATGAATTTCAGGCACAAAATGTGATTTTAAGAGATAAAACTGCTGAACTTTTTGAAAAAAACGACGAACTGCATGATGTAGTTGCAGAACTGAGCAAGTATTATGTCCATATCAAAAAAGCGTCGGAAAAAAGCTCAGAATTGAGCAAATTTCTCACTGAGCCTGATCCAGAATTAGAAGAAAAGATCCATAAATGGGGGAAAAAGGAGGAGAAAAGAGATAAGAATAAGTTTTTTTAAATCCTGAAAGTGTTTTTCCTATCCACTGTGATTTCCAATACTAGAAAGAAGGAAATCCTCAAAACTATTAAAATATATTTAAAAATAGCACCTAAAGAGGTGCTATACATACATCAAAGTTCTCTGGCATTTTTTGCCAGTAAATGTTCATCATAAGAGTCTCCATATTGATCATGTGATATGGATCCATCTGGCATAATCACAAGATAGCGAAACTTTTTCCAGTTCTTATCACTTCGTAACCAAAATTCTTGCTCTAGCATCCGATAGTCCTTTGCTAGAGCTTCTTTTTCTTTAATTGTTTTTTTTTTATTTTTTTCTTTTTTTTCCGTAAGAGGATGCAGATATACTCCATCCTCGGGATCATATTTATAAAGTTCTTGTTCTTTTTTGCGTATATGTTTTTCAATCAAAATCATAGTATTGAAAATACCGCGTTGTTTTTTATTTATTTTTAGTTTTTCTATTTGATTTTCTGTAATCTTTACATTCTGTGCAGAAAATCGTTTAAAAACACCATATTTTTTATGGCACCTTTTGAATAGATGCCAAGCTTTTTTAGAATGAAAACTATCCCTTGTTAATGGTGGGATAGCATTCTGATGATCTTGTTTATGCATTTTATGTTCCTTTTGTTTATTTATGATTTTTTACAATGATTACATTATACTTTTATTTATTTAAATGTCAAGAGAAGATAAGAAAGAGAAGTCAGCCTTCTTTGCTTTTTTTCCTTTAAACTACTAAGATTAGTGTGAAACTTTCTTTTATTTTTTTTCAACCTCATTCTTATGAAATCTTCACAAACCAAACTTTTTACTTCTTCGGATAAATTTTTTAATGCTAAAGCTATCCTTTTACCTATTTTAGATGGTGGAACTCGCTATAATATCGTACTGAATGAATATCAGGCGCTTGCTTTTGGGATAACGGCTGAAGATCTCGCCTCTCTTACGAATGAAAAGGGAGATAAAATTACTGCGAATGTATTACTTTCTGATCAAGTGAAATCTGGGACTGTTGAAATTTATCAGGATCTTTTTGAACGTTTTTCTGTAAAAGAGGGAGATAGTATTAGTATCGAAATCGCTCATGCTAGCTCTACTGCAAATGATGCTATTCGTAAAAAGATGAAAGGAGAAACTATTACTTACGATGAGATGTTTGCTATTATTAAAGATATTTCTGAGGGGAAGTTAAGCGAAATCATGATGACATATTATGTAGCTTCCTCATTCTTTTTCCCTACTACTGATGAGGAGATGTTTCAAACTGCCAAAGCGATGGCAGAAACGGGGATTATGTTTAGTTATCCTAAGGGAGAAATCATTGCTGACAAGCACTGTATTGGTGGCGTTCCAGGAAATGAGACTACCATGATTCTCATCCCTATTATTGCATCTTTGGGGATAAAAATCCCTAAAAACTTTTCAAAAGCTATTACTTCACCTGCAGCAACTGGCGAATGTGTAAATGTATTGATGGATATCAATTTTGATAAAAAAGGGATAGAAAAGCTGATTAAAGATATCAATTGTTGTCTTGTACGAGGAGGAGGACTAGATTTAGCTCCAGCTGATGACAAATTGATCAAAGTGCAACATCCTCTCGCAATGCAATCGAGAGCAAAAGTGGTTTCGAGTATTATGGCAAAAAAATATGCGATGGGAGTGACGCACTCGCTTATTGATATTCCTGTAGGTCCTACAGCAAAAGTAGAAACTATGATGGAAGCGCTCGATCGAAAGAAAAAATTTGAATATGTAGGGAAAAAACTCTGAATGAAAATGTCAGTACAAATTACTCCTGCAATGGAGGTGATCGGAAACGGAGTAGGAGCCGTACTTCAGGTGCGTGAAGTACTCAGAGTATTACAACAGCATGCTGCTCGCCCTCAAGATCTTGAGGCAAAAACCCTTTTCCTCGCTGCTAAAATTATTGAAGATGTAGGGTTAGTCAAAGGGATCAATAAACATAAAAAAGCACTCGCTATCGCTAAAGAACAACTCATTTCTGGTGAAGCTCGAAAAATGATGCAAAAAATAATTAAAGCACAAGGGGGAAATCCTACCATTACCTCTGAAGGGCTAAATCTATGAACGCATACTTTTGACGTGATCGCAGAACAAGATGGAAAAGTAAAAGAGATTAATCTCCACAATGTTAATCAAATTGCTCGTCGCCTCTGATGTCCTAGCGTAAATGAAGCCGGAATGTATTTGCATAAAAAACTCCAAAATACCGTAAAAAAGGGCGATATCCTTTATACGATGTATGCAAATGATGCAACAAAGATTCAAATTGCTAAAGAACTTGAGGTGAGTAAACCTGCTTTTACGATTGGATAATCATTTTTTGTTAGTCTTTTATTTCTTTTTTCTTATGTCATTCAATGCCAGAAACAACCATACTTCAAACGCCCGCGATTCAGCCTACAGCTCCACAAACCACCCCCACAACTACCGTGGCAAGTGTTACGCCTCCAGCTCCTGCGATGCAAATTCCTTCAGATCCTAAACAATATTTAGAGTTACTTTTTGATTTTATGATCAAATATGATTCTTCGGATATTTATCTTACCTACGGCGAAGAGCCAACTATTAGAGTCTATGGTGAAGCACGTAGAATTCAGGGACTTCCAAAGCTGGATGATGAGATGTTAGATGCTTTTGCCAATGTCATGATGAGCGAAGAAGATAAAAAAAACTATGCAGATCACTGGGCTGCAGATCTCTGAGTCTCCATGAAATGAAGGCGTTATAGGGTGAATCTTTCTCGCCAGAGAGAACATATGATGATTGTAGCTGCAATGGTTGAGGAAATCAATATGACAAAAGCTAAACATATTATTACTATTGAAGATCCGATCGAATATGTTTTTACTCCTAAAAAATCGATTTTTGAACAAAAACAGCTCGGAAGAGATATTGTTTCTTTTGCATCTGCAATGAAATTTGCACTCAGACAAAGACCTGATGTAGTGCTTTTTGGAGAGATTCGTGATACGGAATCTGTAAGAAATGCGATCGCTCTAGCAGAGACGGGACATCTTGTGATGACAACCATCCACTCTAGATCTGCTGAGCAAACCGTGAATAAAATTATTTCGATGTTTCCTGCTGATGAACAGGCGCAAATTAGAAATCAACTTTCGGAAAATATGACGGCTATTATTATTCAGAAATTAGTAAGAAAAGCTGACGGAAAGTGAATGGTGCCTGCTCATGAAATCCTACTCAATAATACTGCTGTAGAAAATACTATTAGAGAAAATAAACTGAATCAAATTAAAAATGTAATGTATACTTCAAGAAATGTCGGAATGCAACTGTTGGAAGATCATCTTGCTGTCTTGGTAGAGCAAGGATTAATTACTCCTGAGGCTGCTATGGCAAATGCGAATGATTTGGATCATGTAAAAAGGGAAATGATCAGCAAAGGGATTCAGCTTTAAATTTTATTTTTAAATTTACTCATGGAAAGTACAAGCTTTCATAAGACGATGTTGATTAGAATACTGGAACAACTCCAAGGGTATTGGTCTTTGGCTAAAGGATTTTTAACTCTAACACAACAGATTGACGATGAGACATTTATTTTAACTCTTTATAAAAAAATTAGAGATAAAGTAGCTACTATTCAAAATAGACAAGAAAAGGAGCGTATCCAAGATCAGCTTCAAAAAATTTATAGTCAGCAAAGATCTGAAGTTTCTCTCTTACAACAAGACCATAGAGAAGCTGAACAGTTACTTGATTCTTTATTTTATAATACTTAATAAGATGGTTACTTCTCCAGAACTTACGGTACAGAATTCTGAAAGTGCTTTGATCAACGAGGGGAAAGAGATACAACAATTTTTTGATACTCCTGAAAACATCTCGGAACTCGGACAAGAGCTGGAAGCGAGCAATGCAGAAATTTGCTCTGGACTCGCAGACATGATTCCTACAGAACTTATCCCCCAGCTCGATGATCATTTTATCAAAACTATGCGAGGATAATAATGACTACACATTGAATTGAAACTTCGACACATGAAAGTGAATTTTTGGCTAGCAAATCCGCTTTCGCGGATCTAGATATGCGACCTAAAAATCATTTACAGGAGGTTATTTCTGAGGATTTTTGTGTGAATATGTTTCTTAAGATAGCAGAAGGATTTCTTGGGAAAAGATATAGAGAAAGCTGACTAGATTGTAGCGGGTTAATCTACCAGATAGCGAAACTATTTTTGAACTCCTCCTTTTTATAAACAAATGCAAGAATTTTGACAGGGGAAAGCTCTTGTTTAATAAAATACTTCGTAGTGGACATTTTCTCTCACTTTCACTTTTCCTTCTGCAATATAACGGCGAAACCGCGTCCTCTGCTTTTTAGCGAGATGATGCGTATTTTTTTTAAGCAGTTCTTCCATTTTATCAAAATCGTACTGATGTTCAAGATACCCAACGACTTCTTTGTATCCAATACCGTTCATTGACTGAAGATCTGCTGTGTACCCTG
>CAZEFV010000013.1:0-4973 GCA_964511595.1 uncultured Candidatus Peribacteria bacterium | reverse complement strand
ACCCTGCATCTAATAATGACTGTACCTCTTCTATCAATCAGCTTTGTATCATCTGTTTGATTCTCGCATTGATTAGTCTATTTCCTTCCTCCGTCTCTCTCCAAAGCCCTAACATTAGGAGAGGATGTTTCACTGGCTGTTGGACAAATCATTCTGTCTTAGTTTTTCCAGTGGTGTGGAAAATCTCTAGAGCCCTGATAAGATATCTTGTAGCTTTAGGATGGATTTTCTGTGCTTCTTCTGGATCGACGTGTGAAAGCTGTGCATGAAGAAAACCAGGATCAGCTTTTTCTTTCTCTTCCATTTCTTTCCTAAAAATTAGATCAGGAGCAGATTCTGGCATCGTAAAGTTTTTGTAAATTGAATCAATATAAAGACCCGTCCCTCAAACAATAAAAGGGACTTTTTTCCTTTCAAGTATTTGCTCTATAAAAAGTTCTGTATCTTGCTTTCGTTGTCCTGCTGTATATGTTTGATCAGGATCAACTATATCTATTTGATGATGAGGGATCTTATTTCTAATTTCTGTAGAAATTTTATCCGTTCCGATATCCATTAAACGAAAAATCTGTCTGCTATCCGCAGAAATGATTTCCATATCAAAATATTGGCTTAATAATACAGAAAGCCTACTCTTTCCCGTAGCTGTTGCTCACCAGATAATGATAGTACCATCCGGATTGGCTGAAAGGAAATTCTCTATGGTAGATTTTGCCTGTGGGAGAATTGAATCAAAAGACATCTGAAAGATCATTTATTTAACTAATCCATAATTTTCTGGTCGAAAGAATGGGTTATGAGAACATCTAGTCGTTTCACAGTGAATAGATGCAAGCTTTGGTCCATTTTCGGTATACTTAATTTTTGCAGTTCGGGTCTCTTTGAAAATTTGAGAATTGTATTCTGGAAGGAGAGTATAATTTAGATTGTACTGATACTCTTCTACTCCGAAAGGAGAGGTCGACAAAAGAGTGATATTTTGTGGCTGTAGGTGATGAGTTTCTATACTATCAATGAAGTGAGTAATGTTATAGGATTTCCAAAACTGTCTAATTGTGGCGTTTTTTTGAACTACGGGATCCATAAGCGTCTTTAATAATACGATATCTTTTGAGGAAAAAACCTGGTACCATTGATGTAAAAATTGTGGTCAAGTTGTCGCCTCTTCGATAATTATGATAGGAGTTTCTTGCTCGTCCATTTTGTTGTTTCCTGTATTTTCTCTGTCTACCTGTACCATGTCTCTTTGACCTGATAGACTCTCGCCTGTCGTTATAGAAACGTCAACTGATGGGATGTCTAGAGCTGTCGTAACAGGAGGATTGACTCCAAGTTTGGGACGTAATAGGGACTGATAAATAGCAATGCAGAAAATCAACAAAGAACATCCAAAAAACATTCGCACCCGTATAGGAATCAGTCTTGTTTCTTTTTTTGCTTTTACTTTTGGCATCTTTGTTTTTTCACAGAAATAAAATAACAGGTTATGGGCAAGTGTACACATATAGACAAGAATTGCAAGAAGTCTTTGAAAAAAATCCAGCGACTCGATTGTCTACTGGATTTTTTTACTTGTAAATTACTGGGGTATTAGTATTTTTCATATTTTGCCATCACAAGATCGGTGTCGACTTTATTGAGCAAATCTTGAACAACTCCTACAATGATAATAATTCCAGATCCCGCTACGATCGTAGGCATTCCTCCGAGTGCGGAAGCAATCTGCGTTACGAATGGGATAGCCTCTAACACATAGGTATAGATAGCAATCAATGCTAGCCCTAGTCCTCATCGTAAACATAGGTGCATAAGGATACTATTGATATAGTTTGAAGTTTGTTTTCCTGGTCTGATCCCTGGAACGTATCCTCCTCTTTTTTGGATATTGTCTGCTATCTTTTCAGGATTGAAGGTAATGGAAGTATAAAGGAAGGTAAATCCTACGATAAATGCTACATATAAGATAATTGCGAGCCATCCTGGACTAGCAGAATAGATATTGAGATGAAGTTGTACTCGATTTGCTATCGCCATCAATTTTTCGTTTGCTGGCTGGAACTGAGTAATCAACTGTGATAATAAGTAAGGAAAAGAAACAAACGCCATAGAGAAGATGATAGGTACCATTCCTACTGGGTTCAGGGGAATGGGGAGGATAGAAGATTGTTGCACTTTTCCTGATTTGGTATAGATGACTGGGATTTCTTTTTGAGATTTGAGGATAAAGATAGAGAGAAGGGTCAATACCAATACAATCAAAATCATAAAGAGGATAATTGCCACTATGTTTTCTCCTGATGCTAGTGAGTTATAGGCTTTTTGCATAATTCCGGAAACGATAGAAGCGAAGATAAGCAGAGAGATACCATTGGAGATTCCCTTTTCTGTAATCATTTCTCCCATCCACATAAGAATCATCGACCCTACCATGAGCATAAATGCTGTACCACAAACTATTAAAATACTAGAAGTATCAATTGCATTTCCTCCAAGCATTTGATTCATAATAAAGACCATTCCAATTCCCTGTACAAATGCAAGCGGTGCAGCTAGTCGTCTCGTATATTGATTGATTTTTGCCCTCCCTACATCTCACTGCTCTTGGAGTTCTTCAAGTTTGGGAACTACAGAACCTAAAAGCTGAAAGATAATCGATGAGGTAATATAAGGCGAAACTCCAATAGCTACGATAGCAAAATTAGACAAAGCACCTCACATCAGCATTACCATATATCCAAATCCTGCCGCAGCTCCTGAATCCAACGCTCCACTCATCAAAGAATCTAAGTTTACAAATGGAATCGGAATAAATACTAACAATCTATATAATGCAAGCATCAATAGTGTGAAACCGATCTTTTTCATCAGACCCTTGTTTGAGGTGATTTCTTGGAATTTTCTCGCAATCTTTTTCATCAAATTAATGTGTGAAAACATAAAAAAATAGATAAAAATGCTGATTTAGGCAATTTTCCCTCCAGCTTTTTCTATCTTTTGAGTAGCAGAAGCAGTGAATTTATCTATTCCTGTGAAAGTAAGCGCTTTGGTAAGGTCTCCGTTTCCGAGGATCTTTACGAGAGCGTCGGCTTTTTTGATATATCCTGCTGATTTTAAAAGTTCTTTTGTCACTTCTGAAGTAAACCTTGCATCTTTTTCAAATGCAGAAACATTAAATACTTCGTAATTGTCTACGAGTTTGTAATATCTTTTGAAACCTCTCGCTTTTGGCATCCTCATCGTAATTGGAGTCTGTCCTCCTTCGAAAAATGGTCTAATAGTCTTTCCTGTCCTAGCTTTTTGTCCTTTGAGACCTTTTCCAGAATAGTTTCCTTTTGAGGCATTTCCTCTACCAAGCTGTCTTGATTTAGTTTTAAAACCCTTGGATCTTGTTAACTCGTGCAATTTCATCCGTGATAAAATGATAAGTAAAAACTGTTAAGTTTGGCTGTTATAGTTATTTTCTCTCAAAATGCAAGGAAAAATACTGATTTCCCGTGTTTATGCTCTTTTGTTAAAAAAACTCAAAAGATATATTCAGAGCATTTTTAAGTGATGTTTTCTTATTGTAACTTGTTGTCGCAGTATTCTTTACATTAAACAACGGAATCATTCTCTCTGTATGTGTTAATATCTTTTTAATTAGAGTTAAAATTTATTAAAAGTCAAGAGATTTTTTTCCGCTTGAAATACAAAAAAAAAACATTAGACTGATTTTTATTTCTTTTTTACTTTTGAATCTCTCTAAATAATGTATATTCCTCTGCATGGACATAGCACTTTTTCTTTTCTAGAAGCTGTCAGTTCTCCAGATACGATTGTAAAAAAAGCTAAAGAACTCTGATTGCCTGCGATTGCAATCACGGATTTTACGTGACTATATGGACTTCCTGCCTTCACTCAAGCGGCGAAATCCGCTGAAATTAAAGCTATCCTCTGAGTAGAGCTGGGCTTTGTACTGGATCTCAATGCTAGTCTCCTAGGGAAAAATATTGGAAACATTGTCCTACTCGCGGAGACAACGGAAGGATATCAAAACCTGATGAAGCTCACCTCATTTGCCAATCAAGAAGGGATATCTAGCAAACCAAAGATTGACCTCAATGCACTCAAGAGGCGATCTCAAGGAATTATTGCCATTACAGGAGGGACAGAAAGCTGGCTCTGAACGATGCTTAATACAGGTGAATCAAAAGAAAGGATTTTAGAAATCTATGAGATGATCCATCATATCCTTGGAGAAAATTGTTTCTTAGAAATTATTGCCCAGCGTGAAGAAGATATTATCAACTTACATGAAGTCAATCAGCTTTGTCTAACTTTTGCTGAAAAAACTGCTACAACATGTCTCATCAATAACGTCTATTCTTACCCCAATCCTGAAGACAAGAAGACACGAGAACTCGCCCTCGCTATCAAAGATAATAAGAAAATATATGACCAAGACCGTAGAAAACCTCTAGGACAATATCATATTATGACGGAAGAAGAAATAAAAAACATCGGAACACACAATGGGTATTCCGATGATCAAATTAATGTTTGGCTTGGGAATAATGAATCTTTGGCTGAAAGAATTACTGCCAAGATTCCTTTTGCTTCGGGGTTTTTTCCAAAGTATGATGCTCCTGAAGAAATTATCCATCTCTACGAAAAACATAAAAATGAATTAATTGTATTATAGCCACCCTCTACGTCGAAATTGACTTTCGAGATTTTGGGCGAGCTTCCTCATATCTGGATGTGCAGCTGAATCACAACGAAGTTTAAAAAAATGTTCCCAATCAGTGTAAAGTCCGGTCATGACTACTTCTGTTTTTAGCGCATTAGGTAAAACAGACCTTGCCAATTGAGCAGCCCATTTATGATCTCTCAATTGAAAATAAGTTTTTTCGGAATTTAAAATAAGGTTTTCCCATATTTTTTCTTCTTCGATTGGCATATGACATAACCAATCTGGCAAAATAATCTTTATC
>CAZEFV010000012.1:5049-12816 GCA_964511595.1 uncultured Candidatus Peribacteria bacterium | reverse complement strand
GCTATAAAGCAAATATTTTATCCCATGAAAATTGAGAGATGAGAAGCTTTTTAAACATATGCAAATCTATAGGAAAAGGTATCCGAAAAATCACAAAAACGCTTTTTAAAATCGTTAAAGGAGTCTTCATATTCATAATAAAAACAATCAAAATTGTCCTAATTTTAATCAACCTACGAATCATTGGCTGTGTAGTTTTTATCTGAAGTATGATTTTTTCTCTGCTAAATCCATGAAAATCACTTTTTTTAGACACGATAAGAATTCCGGCACAATCCGTAATTTTACACTATGCTGGAGAATTCTTACTTCTCAATGATAGCGTATTTGACCAACCAAATAGTCGTTATGCGAGATCTGACTATATCACATTAGAGGAGCTTCAAAAATATACCAAAAATCTCCAAAAGGGCGACATCTTTTTCACAGATACGGAAGGATATCTTTCGAGTATGTTGATCCCAGGAGAATGGAAGCACGCCGCAATTTATTTAGGAAGCGGAATGATCATTGACGCAAGTGGAAGTGGAGTATTATTGAGAGATTTTTCCAACCTTTCCAACCTTACAGAAACTTCATTACTAAAGAAAATCATTGCCTTCCGCCCACAAATATCCAAAACAGAAATAGAAAAGTTCATCAATTCGGTAAAAAAACAAATCGGAAAACCATATGACTTCGATTTTATAGGAGAAGATGCTACCAATTTTTATTGTTCTGAACTCATTCAGTACGGACTAAAAGAAGTTGGGCTTGAAATTCCCTATGGAGAACCAATGTTTGGAAGAAGAATTATTTCACCGGATGATGCCGTTTCCTATCTCAGAAAAACCTGAGTAAAAGAGCAAAAGTTTAAAGAGCTCTTCTATCTCCAAAAAGAAAATGGAAAAGTATTTAATTTCAGCGCCTAAAAAAGAAAAAACACTGAATCTTTACCTATTTTGCATCATTTTTTGTCAAAATTTTCATAATCCATTCATGAGGCAATATCGTGCCAAGAAACGCTTTAAACTTATTTTGTCTTCCTTGTACACCATAAATTGTATTATGTTGAATGAGGTCATCAGCATATGCTACGACTTCCTGAGTAGTCGCCAAATGTCCTAAATTATCACCAAATTTCGTCAAAATAGCTGTCTGCGTAAACCCCGGACAAACCGCTGAAACCTGAATATTATAGGGAGCACATTCATCATGGAGAGATTTAGAAAAATTCAACAAAAACGCTTTAGAAGCAAAATAAAGCGAGTTATTCGCATGGGAGAAAAAAGCAGCAAGAGACGCAACATTGATTATCTTTCAGCATTTTTTTTCTTTCATTTGTGGTACAAAAGCATTAGAAAGCAATACTGCGGCTTTCATATTCACATCCATAATATTGATAATTTCCTCTTCTACGAGATCACCAATCGCACCAGGAAGTGCTACTCCAGCATTATTGATCAAAAAATCAATAAAAATCTGATGCTCCTGAGTATATGCTACCACGCGATGAATATCCTCTATCTTACTCACATCTGCAGAAAGATATTGCACCTGAACAGCATATTTTTTCTCAAGATCAGTTTTAATCTCTTCCAAAAGTTCTGTCCTTCTCGCTACCAACAAAAGATTTTGCCCTTTTTGAGCATAAAAATAAGCAAATTCCTTCCCAATTCCACTCGATGCACCAGTAATAAGGGTAAAATGTTTCATCAATAAAAATAAAAAAAGATAAAAAAATCTGTCTATGCATGTGCTTGTTCATGATTTAGCAATCGCTCCTTGATATGCAAACCTCCTGCATATCCGACGAGTTTTTTATTACTCCCTATCACTCTATGACAAGGGAAAAAAAGTGGCAAAGGATTAATTTTATTAGTCATTCCGACAGCTCTACATGCTTTAGGATGGCCTATTTGCAGAGCGATTTCTGCATAACTTCTCGTCTCTCAAAAGGGAATCGTCTGTAATGCGTTTCGCACATCCATCTGAAACAGTGTTCAGCTGAGATGATAGGGAAGATCAAACATTTTTCTCTTCCCAGCAAAGTATTCTTGCAATTGTCCAAATGCTTGTTGGAGTAAAGGAGTCTCCTCGACAAGACATTTTTCCGGAAGACTTTCTGCTCAAAACAAAACATGAATAATTGCATCTCCATTTTCCACAATACTAATCTTTCAGAAAGGAGTTTCATAAAAAAAAAAGGTACAACATAGAGGAGACAACAAGTCAGCAGATAAAGTACGTCATATCCTAGAGATTATCTACAATATTTCAAGAGCAGAAAAAGAGTTCTTTTAGTCGCAAAAATAGACTTGACTTTTAAGAAAAAACGATTATAATTAAAGTTCATTACTAACAAAATAATAATAGAAATATTTGATTTCAGCCCGATTAAAATAATTATTTTAATGCAAGTTTTTTTTCAAATTTCTATCTCTCTTTCGCCAAAAATCTCTTCTTCCCTGTCGCATACCCATGCTCAAACGCCTGTTCCCATTTCTGTTTATTCAGCTCAATAATACCACATTCAATATCTTCATAAAACAAATGTTCTACAGTGATTTCTTGCGGGACAAAAAAAGTATTGATCATAATACTGTACGAATTAACCAACGTGGAGATCAGACTTTTTGGCTCCAATGTCGTCGTAAATTTACTTAAAGCAATACCTATTAGTTGATGTTCTGGATATGCAGTTTTCGCCTCTTTGATCGGAAAATTATTCACAATTCCTCCATCATTCAGGAGATATTCTTGATGACTGACGCTAGGAAATATACCTGGTAAAGCCATACTTCCGAGCAAAGGAGACTTCAATTCTCCTTTATCAAAAAGTATAAAATTCCCTGTTAAAATATCTGTCGCACCGATTACCGTAGGAACTTCCAATTCTTCAAAACTACTTTTTAAATCCTTTTCAAAATATTCTTCAAAGATGCTTGTCTCCAAAAGATACTTCGTAGGATTACGTGTAAGCCATTTAATCGTTGCCAACGGCAAATTTCTAAATCTCTCCCAAATATTCTGTGCCGACCATCCACTCGTCCAATAACTCGCAAGAATTGCCCCAACGCTGACTCCATACACAGCATCAATCTGTGGTTTCAAGCCAGCCTCTTCAATCGCCTTAAGCACTCCCAAAGCATAAAATCCTCTTAGCCCTCCTCAAGATAAAACCAAAACAAAACGCTGACTTTCATCAGCATTTTTTTTCTTTTTTGTAGTAAACAGTTGAGAAATAGTATCAAACATTAGAAATTATTCTGTAAAGTTTGAAAAAACGCCTGCAAATGATCACAACTTGGGCAAACTTTAGGAGCCTCTTCTCGAATAACCATATATCCACACTCACGACATACTCGTGTCTGAATCCCTCTATTAGAAAAATACGTTCCACTTTCTACCAAAGTTAATAGTTTTTCAAAATTGATTCTATGATGTTCTTCAGCATGAGAAATCGCTCTAAATTTCGCAGCAATCTGTGGATATCCTTCAGCCTCTGCTTCTTCTGCAAACTTTGGATACAAATTCGCAAATTCTTCATTTTCTAACCTCACTGCGTCTCTTAGATTATCCAAAGTAGTTCCAAGCCTCACAGCAATATCGAGATCAGTAGTAAGCTGAATTTCGTTTGGCGTTTCACTCTCTTGATTGAGTTTCACAATAAATTCATAAAATGTTTTGCCATGTCTCCTCTCCTGATCCGCAACTGTGGTAAAGATTTCAGCAATTTGTTCAAAACCTTCTTTCTTAGCCGTACTTGCATAAAAAGTATATCTATTTCTAGCCTGAGACTCTCCTAAATAAGCGTGAATAAGGTTGTTTAAAGTTTTTGTCATTATATAATAAAAAAGAAATAAAAAACAGAAAGAGAAAGCAATAATTTATATTTACCCTTTAAAAAAGTATTGTAGCAATAATAAAGCTTTCATATGATCTAACCCTAATAAAGTATAGAATAAAATCAAGAGGTTTTTTAATTTTACTTTTAGATAGTTGTAAGCGTAATTAAAGAAAATATGACACATTTTTTCAATTAAAAAACGGAAGGTTAGGGATTCGAACCCTAGTTACACAGAGTGCAAACACGTACTCCAAACGTGCGCCTTCAACCGCTCGGCCAACCTTCCAAAACAGTTTCAATATACAAAAAATCCCCTATACTTTCAAGGGGATTTTTTTTTCACAAAACACGTTACAAAGAAATCACCTCTACTCCAGAATAATATCGCTGTAAAATATCTTCCGCTTTCATTCACTGCTTTGCAAACCACTCTGCTCCTTGTCCAGCCAATCCAACTCCATGACCTGCAAACTCTTTACATCCAGCAAAATCATACACAGAATTTAGCCAAGGCGTATCAGTTCGACCTCGTTTTTCCTTACCAGACAAAGTAAATCCTGCTGAACAAGAAAAATATGGTAAAATCGGAACCTGTCCCTGATAACCAACTATCAAATCTTTTGTCTGTTCCAATGCTTGTGACCACTTAGTTAATGTTTTTTCAACTCCTGCTCCAGCATATTTTTGGAACATTTCCGGACTATCAATAGCCTGAAAGCTTGCTCCTACTGGAATACTTGGATGAATATTTTTCCCTTCGAGGTAAAAAAGCGCATAGTTTTTAGCGATTAAAGCCATTACTTTATTTTTTTCCAATGTTTCCTGATCATTTGATTCTACAATCCCTTTCAGATAATCAGCAAAAGAAAGCTGATTTATTACAACATAATCCGTCTTATTCACTCCTTCTACAGTAACATAATCATCAGTCTTAAAAATGAGCTTCCCTCTAAAAGTATTCCAAGGAATGCCGGCATATGATTTACGTTCATAGTTAGAGATCTGAACAAGTTTCCCTGTTTGGTCTTTTATTTTCACCTCAGATGCAACTAATTGTATATCTCCCCATAGCAGATGAATAGCATGTGATTTAGATGAAAGTTCTGGCGTAAAGCGAACCACTAGCTGAGGAGTTTGATAATTCTGACCATCTACTTGCACGATACAGTTCGTCTCACATGATAAAGTAAAACTTCTATAATCAGTAGTTAATTCATACAACAATACAGCGATCTCTTTGGTAAGTAAATTTTTAGCATCCAAAAGTGAAATCGTTGCTATATTTTTTTGCATTGAAGTAGTAGCAGCAGGAAGTTTCCCTTTATATTTCTCACGAACGAGTCCAAGAACCTGAGTAAGTACCTGCGGAGAATGGATTTTCAGAGTTTCTAATTTCTCCAAAAAAGATTTTTTTGTCGTAAGAGAAGAGATGGAAGTATTTTTTGTCTCCGTTATAGGAGTTTCCATAGAAACAAATCCAGGAGCTTCTTTAACAACCGAAATTGAATTCGGTTGGACAACCTGTCCATACATAATGACTTCTCTCGGAACATCTCATAAAAGTCTGCTTTTTACTTCTGCTCTAATAGATGGCAACAAAGGATACAATAACTTCCCTGGACATGCAGTTGAAGAGACATCTTTATGTCAGACGATCGTTGAAAGTTTTTTCGCTACAATATAAGGAGATTCGTTGGTAGGTTGAAAATAGAACTCAGAACCCAAAGGATCAATGTGATACTTTTTCGACAAAGAAGTAACTAAATCCGTCAACGCATTAAGTTGATCCTGAGTTGGAGAATAGTTTTCAAAATTTCCCAACAAAGAAATTCCTACTGTCGCAACATTATTATACGATGCATGCATTCCTGCGGCTCAATCACCTCCTGCACGTCCTTCATAAATATTACCCAAATGATCAATAAGAAAATTATATCCAATATCACCAAAGTCACGATCTAAAGTATGATATTTATAAATTTGTTGAATAGCCGCAATAGCTTCCGTCATTCACCAGGATTGATCATACACTGTTGCTGTATGATGAATAACAATCTTTTTTTTACGATTATTTATTTGATCAGGATGAATCAATAAATGTCCATTGAGTACGTTTACTGTCTTATCATATCTCCAATCATTTGGAAAGTTCATCTTCATATAAGCTGTTCTTACTGCTGACATTTCAGCGCTTTTACGATCAGGATCTTTAGGTTCAGTGGAAATATTTGGGTTACTCTGATCTCCATATGTATCTTTATATCTCATACTTTCATCTGCTCACCATTGCGACCTTGTGATAATATTTACTCCTTCTAGATGCCAGTCTCCCGCCTGCGAAAAAGAACAAACAAAAAGAGAAAGAAATCCGATCAAACTAAACATAAAAACCTGCTTTTTCATGACAAAAAAATTCAATAATAAAACACCTCAATATAATGTTTTAGAGAAGTGTTTTCAAGAGGATTTATCGCCTCAATAAAGAAATCCCTGCACTAGGCAGGGATTTCTCTTTTGTTTAAGCGCTTTTATTTAGCACTATGTTAGGATTTTGTTGGCAAACTAGCTAAGAACAGTTGTAATAGCATTTCCAAAATCAGCTAAAGGATAAGCACCTTCAATTAACACATATTTTCCATTAGAATTATTAATCACCACACTAGCAGGAGTACCTCCAATTCCAAAACTCCTTCCTTCACTCATTTGAGCATTTACGAATTCTTGATAAGTATTATCTTTTACACAAGAAATTACTTTAGCTTTATCTGCTCCCAAAGTTTCAGCAAGAGTCGCCAAGCTTTCTAGATCGGTCTGATCAGCAGCATATGCCTTTTCAACAAAAGCATAATAATTCTCTACATCTACCTGATTTCCAACACATTCAATAACCTGAGCCTGTTCTACTGATCCAAGTACTGGCATATTTTTATAAATCAAATTCACATTTGGATGACTAGCCATAACAGCTGCAACTGTTTTATCTGCAGCTATCTGTCTCTTACAAAATCCACAGTTAACATCGGCAAATTCCAGAATCGTCACCTCAGCATCTTCTTTTCCCTTAATTTTTCCTGTAGCTTTAAGTGCGGCAATAGCTTCTTTATCCAAAACTTTTGGCGCTTTAGCTGTTGTATCACTTGCGTCAACAGTAGTTTCTGAGTTATCAACTGTTGCTGTATCAGTACCAAGCATTTCATAAAAAGAGTCAATCTGTGTTTTTTGGTTTTTTGCAACATAATCAACATATTCCTTAGAAGAATACAATTTATTCATTTCTTCAATATTTTCTTTCCCTCCTCCTCTAAGAACCTCCAATTGATATCCTCTATACGCAAAGACAAATGCTAAAATAGCAAAAACCATTGCAATAGTAGTTCCCAAACAGCAAATAATTTTTTTTACACAGCAACAAGCCGCTCCATTAGCACAAACACCTTCAATAGGACAAGTCTTCGCTTCAGATGTTTTTGCAACAGTAGAAGCACGTTCTTTTTTAATCATAGACATATCTTAATAAAAAAATAAAAGAAAACTGATTATATACCTTTATTTTGCAAGGTAAATCGCACTACCAACAACAAACAAAAATTTATCAGTGTAAATAGTGTAATCACCCCTACCAATATAAGGAACATTTTATACGAAATCTTCTCATCAAGGGAAGATCATGTCTTTTTTTGTAAAGTTTTTGTTTCGACAAGTACCGTCGGTTTAGTCGTTTTTGTAACGACAGAAACTGGATTTTCCATAAAGTTTCTATCAACCATTGCAACATACTTAAAGTTAAAGTCAATATTTCCTTATTCACACGCTCTTGTACTATAGATTTATATCAGAAAAACAAGAGAACTTAAAAAAAGATACTTAAAAACTTTTGACAAAAGAAAAAATATGAATATACTTATAAAAACTGATTTTTATTCCTTTTTATACATTAT
>CAZEFV010000012.1:587-5039 GCA_964511595.1 uncultured Candidatus Peribacteria bacterium | reverse complement strand
GAATTTTTATGATGACTGGGGGTTTTCTTATTTGGTATGCATTACCTCACACTCGCTGTACAAGGTTTTTCCAAAACAGGATTTAAAAAACTGATCAAAAAATTTACTTCAAACAATAAATCATCAGCTTTGACAGGGCTCATTTCTACCATTATTATGCAAAGTAGTAATTTAATGTCTGTGCTCGTACTAGCTTTTGTAGGTACAGGATTACTATCCGTCACAGGAGGAATGGCTGTAATGTTAGGGGCAAATGTTGGAACAAGTATTACTGACGCCCTATTAGCTACCATAGGACTACATTATGATATAAAAATGATTACCTTTCCTCTTTTATTTCTAGGTGCAATAGGGATTACGTTTTTTTCACAAAAAGAAAAAATAGTGACAATTGGGAAAAGCTGCATAGCAATTGCCTTCACCTTATTAGCACTTTCTTTTATGAAAGAAGGATTAGAGTTTCTGACTCAAACTATCGATCTAGGTGCATTTATGTCAATGAATGTTCGAATATTTTTCCTTATCGGACTATTATTAGCTATTTTAATGCAATCTGGAGGAACGGTATTCATAATTGCCATAGCCTCAGCGAGCTCCGGGCTTATTTCACCAGAAACCGTATTCCCCATAATATTTGGAGCATATTTAGGATCTACTGCAACAATATTTTTTGCATCCATATGACCACAATCAGCAATAAAAAAACAAGTCGCATACGGGCATATCGGATTCAACATTCTTGTCTCTTTATTAGGAATGCTCTTCCTTCCTCTCATAAAAATGCTGTTTCTAAAACGGGTATTCCCATCATTTGGAGTAGTATTTCCTCTCGCTGGATTTTATATAGGACGAAGACTATTAGTGGCTTTATGTATTTTCCCATTTTTATCGAGAATTTCCACAATATTTCAGGCTATTTTTGTAGAAAAAGAAGCACTATTCGCACTAGCAATCAAACAAATAGATCCAGCAACAACGTGAACAGAATTAAGTCTTCTAGCTCTCAAACAAGATATTTTCCTCTATTTTCAGGAGACCTTAGAATATAATCTAAATATTCGAGATCTTTCTGTAGAAGATTTACGTTTCCCTCTAGAAGAACAGAAACTAATTCTACTGCGTGAACAAGATTTTACAAAAACACAACTCAAGAAAAAATATCAAGAAAATAAAGCTATTCAATCTCAACTACTCCTTTTTTTAGCACAAATGAACCAAAACCCTCAACAAAATGTTACAGAGTCAGAACAAATCACCTCCCTTTATCAAGTGATTATGGAAATTGGAAACTCCTCAAAAGCACTAAAAGATGTTCGAGATCGTGTAGAAGATTGGCAACGAAGTAGTAGTGAAAACCAACAAAAAGACTATGAAGCACAGAGAAAAATGGTATTAGAATTTTATTGGGAAATAGTACATGTACTGAAAAATTTTGATAGTTCAGAAATTTTTGGACTTTTAAATCAACTAATGGATCAGATTGAACATAACGATAAAAAATATCTAAAAATGTTCAAACAAAATGAGGGGGAAGTTGAGTTAGTAAATCTCATCCAAGTAAGTCGTTATTTTTCTGCTTCTTGTATGTCACTAATAAAGGCTATTGAGTCCATCTCACTTTCTAGTGAAGAAAAAAAATATGTCAAAGAACGTATAAAAATATTATTTTAAAAGAAAAAAGGCTCATTCGTCGGGGGAAATATGACAAATGAGCCTTAGCAGCATAAAGAAGAAAATTGATTGAAAATCAATCCCCTTAAGTATACTGAAATTATTCCGAAAGTCAATCGATTTTTCAAATTTAAAAAGGAAGATCAGAAGCTGAATTATTAGAGCCTCCCATTGGTTCTACTTTTCGAGCTCCAATACTATTAAATCGACGATCAGCTTCTTTATTTGACTGTTTAGCTCTATAGGTAAGACTAACTCTTACGTTATCGTTCTCATTGAAACTATCAATAAGACCTGTCTTATCTCCTCGTAGATCAATAGCTAATGAGTTTTTAAATTCTCTATCAGAGTGTTCCTCAACTACAAAAGTTCTCTTTTGGCGAGGCTCTCCATTAATTTCAATCTCTGCAGGGGCTGAAATAAAAATGATTTTTCCTTCAATAAGCATTATACAAAAAAATAATAGAATAAAAGATACCTTTAGTTTATCTTTTTTTCTTTCGGTGTCAAGAGGAATATTTCCCTTACGCAAACTAGGATTACAGCAATTGTCAAAAAAACGTCAGCAAAATTAAAAACAGGAAAAGTGCCTAAAGCAATAAAATCTCTCACGCCTCCTAAAAAAAATCTATCGAGTAAATTTCCTAACGTTCCCGCCATAAATAAACTAAATTCTCGTAGAGTAAGTCGCTTTTTTGTAAATAAAAGAAAAAAAATCAGACTACAAAGTAACGCAATTACACAGGAAATCAAAGATGGCATAGGGAATCCCCACGAGATACCTGTATTGAATAAAGGTTCCAAAAAAGGCAAAGAAGCTCAGACTTTTTGTGAATAAAAAAACCATTTAGAAACTTGATCAGCTCCAAGCAAAAACATCAACAAGAAAAATGAGTACATAGGCGTCTTTGTCATCAAAAACTACACGGTAGAAGTCAGTTGAGAAAGGTTAATTCTTTTTCCTTCCATCTCCAATTGATCTAATTTCTTTTCGACAGATTCGTCGGAAAAAATCCAGTAATCCATGCCAGAAACTTCATCACTTTCTAGAACTTCAGGAGATTGTATAATTCAAAAACTTTTACGTTCATCGACACGTACAAGAAAATTAAGTCTATCTCATTTCCCCACAAAAACATTAATCAGCAAATCATCAATATCATACTCTCCAGGGAAATCAAGAGTAGTAATATTAGATCTATCATATGCCATTTCTGCTCCCATCTGAGGCATTAAATGAATTTTTCCTGCTTCCATAGCTACAGGAGCAAACAAAAAACGTTCCTCAATCAAAATACCCTGCACAGTAGAAACAATATCCAACATAGTAATTAATATTTAAAAATTAAAAATTATAATCTTTTAGTATTCCATTTCCATCACACTAACAAACCTACCAGCAAAACGAATAAAGAGAAGTATTGTTTAACATCCCAAGAAATTCCAAACAACAATATCACTCAATATCTAGGATAATTCTGAAATAAGAAGCAAAAATTCACAACAACCAAAAGACCAAGAAGCCCAAAAAATCCTCCTCCATTTTTCCTACCTAATATTCTAATCATATGAACTATAATATTCACCAAAAGCGCACCAAAAGACAAAAATAGCCCAACAGGATAAACTCCATCAAATTTCAACAAATTACTTTCAGAACTTAACGCTCTAATTGCTAAACGAGATGTCGTAGCTTTTCCAATCACGGTATCACCAAAAACCAAGAAAATTCCCAGCACCATCATTCCATTAGAAAAAGCAGAAAAGAGCATATCTGCCCAGATTTTTTTATTTTCTAATCTTTTAACACTTCAGAGAAAAAAAGTCAAAAAAAGCAGAAGAGCAAGTAAAATTCCTACCCAATGCAAAGTAAACTGTTCTGGACGTAAAATCACTCCTAATTCCGACAGACTCGAAGGGAAAAAGTCCTTTGTTGCTAATGCAACAGCAAAATAGCGACCAAAAAGATAGGTGATCATCATCCAAAAAGGCAAATGAAAACCAATTTTAGCAAAATCTTGATGGTGTTGTCTACATAAATACCAAAGAGTAACAACAAACGTCCCGACCGATAAAATCACTCCTAGAGTCATCATCGAAACTTTTAATCCAAACACTTCAATAAATGGTAACATCGCAGCAAAGAAAAAATAAACCACAAAGATAACCAAAAGATAATTATGTATAAATACTCTTCAAATGCAAGAAAAAAATACATGGCTGGGGAACTAGGATTCGAACCTAGATAAACGGAGTCAGAGTCCGGTGTCCTACCATTAGACGATTCCCCAAAAGCAATGTATTTCGTAGCATTGTTTCTATGAATTTACTCTACATTTTCAAGTGATTTTACTTACCAAACCTTCCAGCTCGGACACGCCTGCTGTACATTAATATGTGAGAATCCATCAAAAATAAGAGCCGCTTTAAGCGTTTGCGTCATATTTCCGATATCTTTGTCCGTAACCATTTCCACAAACTTTCCACCTGCACTTTTAACCATTTCAACAGGATGAAAAGGCTGAAGCCCATTGCCAAAAGGAGTCGATTTTGTCTTGATTTTTTCCGGCGTGGTATCAGAAGCCTGTCCTGTCGTTAAGGCATAATTTTGATTATCACATGTAAGGTGTAAAATATTAATATTTCTTTTTGCTGCATGTAAAAGATGAGATAATCCAATTCCATAACTGTCTCCATCTCCAGAAACACTAATAACAGTTAATTCCGGGTTAGCAAGTTTAACCCCAATTGCAAACGGGATTCATCTGCCATGCAAAGTCT
>CAZEFV010000012.1:0-577 GCA_964511595.1 uncultured Candidatus Peribacteria bacterium | reverse complement strand
CCCATCAAAATATTGACTCATTTTAGAGTTACATCCAATACCTGTCACAATGATCAATTTTTGTTTAGGAATTCATAATTCTGCCACCGCATTTTTCAATGCCAAAAGAATAAGGAAATTTCCACATCATGGACATCGTTGAAATTTAGTTAATCAAGTCCTCATCCCAAAAAGAGTATATTAAGTGGCTAAAAATTCTTTCATTTTCCTCTGAGCCCAATTTGCTAGAGGATTCTTATCATTACCTTTAGCTATTTGCACAATATTATCTGCCGATTTTGCAATATTTTTTTGTACATTCAATGGGCGTTCTCCACCTGACAATGGAGCTTTACCATCCATTTCTCCAGAAGAAGCCTGTTCTTCAGCTAATGAAGCCAAAATATCTTCTACTGAAGAATGCTCCATCTCCTGAAAATCCTTATCAAGCGCTTTGACGACTTCATGAGCTGAAAGATCTTTTGCTGCTATTTTGTCTGCGTTTTCTTTCTTTTTTTCAAACATATTTTGAGATTCTTTCTTTTCCAATAAGAATTTCTCAGCTGAAGCATTAATATTCATAACAAAACAATCAAAA
>CAZEFV010000011.1:3611-13327 GCA_964511595.1 uncultured Candidatus Peribacteria bacterium | reverse complement strand
AATTTTTGAATCTCCATCACAAGAAATTCCTACTCCAGCTTTGGATAATGCGTCATCAAAAACGTCTAAAGGTCTCTTCCCAATATTACAACCTCCGGTTCCTATAAATCTCACCTCTCCATATTTGATCAATCAGAGTGGAATGAGTAAAATTGATGCCCTAAATTTTTTTGCCAAATCGTTGGTAAGATCGAAATATTGCTCTGAGGTAGTAAGTGCAGTCTCTGCTAGTGCTTCTAAGTTTCTGACGTCAGAAATGTTTGGGATATTGAGTAAATTTACTTCGTTATCTATGAGATAATTTGCAGCTATGATTGGAAGAGCTGCATTTTTACTACCAGAGATAATTACTTCACCTTTTAGATCGGGAGAATAAGAAATTTTGTACATGGCAAAAATCGTTTTTAGGATTAAAAATTGTAGGTAGTTTATCGATTTTTAGGATAAAAGCAAGTGATGGAAATGATCGAGAAAAAAGCCTCAATCCCTAATAAGGAACAAGGCTTTAAATTTACTGTTATTTCTTCAGTTTTTTTTCCTTTCTTTTTTTGTCGATGAATTTCATCAACAAGTAAAGGATAATCCATATACAAGTCAGTTGTAACAGACCCAAAATTATCAATTCATCTGTTACAAAGTATATTATACTAAACATCCACAATGCTATTCCTAATACCGTATAAAGTGTAGAAGCAATACTGTATGGGCCTTCTCCCCAGCAAGATATAATGAGGAGAAATAACATCATTCCTACAACAAAACACTGCAACACACGATCCGAATAAAAAACCCTTAAATCACCCTGTAATAAGCTGCCCTCATAAAAATCCAAAGTGTTTTTATTCTCATTTTTTGATACCCAGAGGGTATCTTTACCTAACGGTAAATATAATGACTTAACCCGTAAAGTTCTCTCTCTCTCTCAAGTAGAAAGAAACCTTTATGCAGATCATAATATTCAATGATTTTAACCGTGTCCCCTAAAGCGAGACAAATCTCATGTTCTTCTGTCAAATTTATCTTATATTTTGTTACTAATTCTTTAGCTTCTTCGGATAAAGAAACTTTTTTCCCTGAGATATCATGTAAGAAAATTGGATTTTCTAAGGTCTTCCATTTTATTTTTGGGAGATCTGCCTCATAAAGGCTGAATTTTATAATTTTTCCCTGCACAAAAGCAAGGATAATAATTGTAACGACTACAACTGCTGCGAAAACGATACTTTTTTTCATTTTTTTTCCTTTTTGTTTGAATAATTTTGTTTATTTTTTCATTATACTTATTTTTAATTAAAAGTCAATAGTAAAGTTTCGCTTGCTTTTTTCGTTTACAATCATACAAAGAGGTGGAAATCAGCTTTATTTTCCTAATAATATTGCTATGTCCTACCCTTCTTACAAACCACGTTCTAAAAAAACTCTTTCACGATCTAACACGAGAATTACCTTACTTGAATATTGTGAAAGGAAGTATTATCTCAATTACTATACTTTCGCACTAAAAAATGAACACCCTGATCTCTGGAGAGAGACACAAGTTCTCAAATGACTCAAAAGCATCGAAATGCGAATAGGAGAAAAATCACATTATCTTCTCTCTGACTATCTTCATGAGTTAAAAAAAGCTGTAGCGGAAGGAAAAAATTGAATCTCTGAGGGAGAAATTCAAGCTTTAAAAGACGAAATAAAGCTGGAAATGGAAGACGAATTTGCAGATTCTGCAGAAAGGGATTTTAAAAATGAGGAAGACTTTTTTGGAAAGTTTGGTCTAAGTGAGCATTTTTACAGAACTATGACAGACGAAATGTTGCCAGAAGCTATCCAGAAAGTGTTAGATAATTTGGATCGTTTCATCGAAAGTTCACGAAATGAAAAAATTATAGATTATTTTCGCACTGCAAAATTTGTCTATGTAGAACGTCCAAGAAAAAGTGATTTTGAAGCGATGAAGGTAGATGTTTCTAGTATTCCTGGTCTACAAGATGTTGTAGTAATGGCTGCTCCTGACTTTTGAGTAACGTTTTCCGACACAGATGTTCTTATTCTTGACTGGAAATCTGGGAAAGAAGATATTATGAATGAATGAATTTCAAATCAACTCAAAGTATATGCTCTCAAAATGCTCCTCAAAAAAGGGATTTCTACAATGGACGGAATGAATATAGAGGCTCATGAAGTCTATTTGCAGAATATGCGCACCTATGGTGGGACTCTCGTTCAGCAAGATATTGATGATATTATTACTAAAATACAGCATGATGTAGAGGAACAGAAAAGTTTTCTCGTAGATAGAGATCCTTATAGAAATGATCCTGTAGATATGATGATTTTTCGTAAGACGAGTAATGCAAAAAAATGTGAAAGCTGCACCTTCAGAGAGGTTTGTCAGAAACTTGCTTAAGTAGTATTTTTTGAACCGCTTATTTTTGGGATATCCTGAGAATAGTGCGGTTTTTTATAAAAACATTCTTTTAAGATCAGGGTCTCTGATCATATCGGGATTTCGCATCGGTTCAAAACTGATTTCTATTTCTACTTGCCAATCTGGAACTATTTCAAGGACTGCATTTTTTACCATTTCGATCAAAAGATCCGCCATGGGGCAGGTAGGAGTCGTAAATGTCATTACGATTCAGATTTTTTTTTCTTTCTCTTCAGTATTGACCTCATAAATTAATCCCATCGTAAAAAGATCTACGAGCGGAAACTCTGGATCATAGACAGTTTTGAGCTTTTCGATAATCTGATTTTTCATTATTTTTTTGGATCCAAAAAGAGCAGGTATTGCACCAAGACAAAAACTCCAAACAAGAGTAATCCTAATCGCTTATTTCGCATTCCTAACAAGATTAGTAGTACATTTATCAGAGAAAACAGTCAAAAAAGGAAACTCAACTTATAACTATCGACAAGGTTTCTATCTTTGTATTCAATCTTCCTAAACCATTCCATAGCATAGAAAAAGATAAAAAAGCTGACTCCTCGAGAAAGCACAAAAGCTCCTACTAATCCTAGCCCAATCCCGATTACTGGATCTTCAAAGATGTTGATCATCGTATAATCGACAACCAAAATAGCAGCTCAAAACAATATTTTTGCAAGTGATCAAATTTTATAGAGATTCATATGTGAGTGTGAGGATACTGATTTGTAAGACGTTTTCAAGAAAGAAATTGCTCTTGATTTTATAGTGCAGTTTCATATTCTCGCATTGACCTAGAGATGGCACCTTGACAGAGTGGTCTATTGTACGGGTCTGCAAAACCTTGGCTCGTGGGTTCGAATCCCACAGGTGCCTCCATGTTTCTGTCTGAGCTAAGAGATTTCTATACTGTTCCGTACGAAAAAGCCCGAGCCTTGTGCTTGGTTTTTTTTTATAAGTGCTTGGCTTTATCTTGAATATCTGTATGTTCAATAAGGTTTTTTTAGATGGTATCATTCATTATTGTCGCACACAGACTACAAACCGTTAAACAAGCTGATATAATATTGCTATTTAGAAAAGGGCAAGTTATTGAAGAAGGGACTCATTCGGAACTTATCAAGCTAGATGGGGAGTACAAGAAAATGTTGGATTTACAATCAGGTTTTTAGTTTTGGGATTTTGAGCAAAGATAAATCTCTTGCAATCAGTTTTTTTTTTCTTATTTTTAGGGAGAATATTTACTTTTTTACCGATCTATTATGGTACTCATCCCAACCGTTATCGAAAAAACTAAAAATGGAGAAAGAGCTTATGATATCTATTCTCGTCTACTAGAAGACAGGATTATTTTTGTCGGGGACGCAATCGAAACTCATCTCGTGAATGCGATTATTGCTCAAATCCTTTTCTTAGAAAAACAGGCTCCAGACAAGGATATTACGATGTATATCAATTCTCCTGGAGGAGAAGTGCATAGCGGAATGGCACTTTATGACACCATGCAACATGTGAAATGCGATATTTCTACGGTTTGCGTTGGATTGGCAGCTTCGATGGGAGCGGTACTTCTCTCATGAGGAACTAAGGGGAAAAGATTTGCATTACCTCATAGCGAGATTATGATTCATCAGCCGTTAATCAGTGGTGGGCTAAGTGGTCAAGCTACGGATATTCAGATAGAAGCTGAACAAATGCTCAAACTCAAAAAAAGTCTGACAGAAATTATCGCAAAAAATACTGGGCAAACCTATGAAAAAACATTGTCCGATATGGAAAGAAATAACTGGATGAGTGCAGAAGAAGCAAAAAAATATGGACTTATCGATAAAGTACTAGGATAAAAACTAGAATCCTGTCTGTAAATCCAACATTTCTTTGTATTTTCCTTTTAATTTGAGAAGTTCGCTGTGGGTTCATTCCTCAGCGACTTTTCCGTTTTCGATAAACAGGATTCTGTCAGCAGATTTTACTGTCTGTAATCTATGAGCTACGATAATTACGGTTTTGTCTTTGAAGAGATTATTGAGTGCTTCAGTAAGCTGTGCTTCATTGAAGGAATCTAGTGCTGAAGTCGGCTCATCTAGCAAAATGATATTAGGACTTTTGAGCATAATTTTGGCGATAGCAAGACGCTGTTTTTGCCCCCCAGAAAGTCTGATCCCTTTTTCTCCAATCTCTGTCTGTAACTGGTCTGCGAAACTCCATACAAACTCGCATTTGGAAGCTGCGATGACTTCCTTCAGCTTTTTTTCTTCTGGTGGATAAGATAGAGCATAGGTAAGATTTTCGTAAATCGTACCGTCAAAAATATTGGGATCCTGAGAGAGATATCCGATATGAGAAAAATAATCCAAAAGTTTGAGACTTTGTAAATCTTGATTGTCAATTTTTATGATTCAGCTGTTGGGAGCTAGGATCCCAGCAAGGAGTTTGAGAAGTGTAGATTCCCCACTTCCCGACTCTCCAACTAGAGCCGTTTTTTCTCATCCCACTATCTTGAGAGAAAAGTTATCAAATACGTTCCTTTCTCCCTCCTGATTGTACGTAAAAGAAAGATTTTTGATCGCAATATCTCCTTTTTTATAGATGAAGTGTTTCCCCTGTGAGTAATCGTAAGAGGGAATTTGATTTTCTAAATCTCGAAGAAGCTCGATATCTACCATATTTCTCTGAAAATCCATCACGGTAGCTTTAATATCCCGTAATTTATTCTGAAGCATTCCTATTAGCCTTGTGATGAGTATGAGATATGCGATCAAGAACTGTCCGGAAATAATTGCTGTTCCAATAAACACATAACACCATATTTCTACGGCTCCAAAGAGAGATTGTACTGCTCCGTTTCGCAATCCATTTTTTCCCCATCATGTCTTTTTTACTCTTGCCTGCTCATTATAAAGCTCATCCATCTTGGTATTTTCTTTTTCGAGAGAATTAGTTTGCAAAATTTCCATTCTTGTCATAAAGATTCTTGCTCTCACTCTCGCACGTTCCAATTCTAACTGTTTTTGTTTCCTTCTCATTCTATCAACTGACTTTACTCCTTGCCAGAAAAGTAATAATGACACTGCAGCAATTGCCATAAAGCCCCAAAAATATCCTAGACTTTGCGACTGCCATAGAATAACCACAATAGTATATACCACTCCAATACTCTCAGAAATTACGTTTGGGATAAGGGTAATAAGAGCGCTTGTCATCGCAGTTCCTCCTGAATTGAAAATAGTTAATAATTTTCCTGTACCCATACGATCTACTCCATTTTGTTCTAATGTCATCAGCTTTTCCATATTACTTCTGGATATTTTTGCTGCAATTTTTTCTGTCACTTCGGGAGTAATGAATCCAAAAAAAATACTTGTTGCTATTTTAATCAGAAACAAAAGTGCCAATACTTTTATCCAAAAATATAAAAACTCTGTACTACCCTGCTCAATTGATGCAATAAGGTACATCATAACTTGAGCAAGTAATATTGGACTGATCTGTTGCCAAAGCTGATGAAACATATTATAGTATCGCCTCCAGTCCTTTACTCCAAAGCGAAGCAAAGAGAGATAATTTCTTATGGTTTTTGGGATTTTCATAAAGAAAAAAAGAGAGAGATAAAAATCAGATAAAGAAATATAAGTTTTTTTTTATTAAAAAGCAAGAGGATTTTACATAAAACGCCATTTCTTAACTAATAAAATCACATATACAGATTTCTTTCTCACAAAGACTTGATTTTTTAATAATTTTGATTATACTCTGGTGTACTATGATGATCAATTCTCTCCGTGAGAGATTTTTTTTTCTTGAAAAAAGTTGGAGAAAGAAAATGGCTTGAAAGCCAAAAAAGAATTGCTATGATAGAATAAGTCAGGTTTTTATCTCTTTTATTCTATTTCTATGGATACTCATTTCTCACAAAATTCTGCAGGAGAGAAAAATACTAACTCCCCTCTTACCCTCGTCATTCTCGCTGCTGGTCTTGGAAGTCGTTTTGGCGGGATGAAACAGGTCGCTGTCGTAGGACCACATGGTGAATTTATTATTGATTACTCACTCTATGATGCTCAACAAGCAGGTTTTGAAAGGGTGATTTTTGTAATCAAAGAGGAGAATTACGATATTTTTAGAGAAACGGTCGGTTCTCGTGTAAGTGATACGCTCAAAGTGGAATATGCTTTTCAAAAAATGGATGATTTGCCTGAGGGGATCAAATGTCCTGATGGAAGGATAAAGCCTCGAGGAACTGGACACGCTATTTTGGCTGTAAGAGAGATGATTGATGGACCTTTTGGAGTAATTACGGCTGACGATTTCTATGGAAGAGATGCATTTGTAAAATTAGCGAATGAACTGAAACAGCCCTATGCCTCTTCTCCCGAGAATATGGACTACTGCCTGATTGGATACCAAATAAAAAATACGATGTCTACTCATGGAACGGTAAAAAGAGGAATCTGTGAAGCAAAAGATGGATATCTGATAAGACTCGGGGATAGCGTTATCTCTAAAGAAAATGGCAAGATTATAGCCGAACCTATTAATGGCGAGCCTTCTTTTGAGATACAACCTGAGCATTTAACTTCAATGTTGATGTTTGGATTCTCTCCGAGTATTTTTCCACTCACAAGTGAAAGTTTCTCTCGTTTTTTACATCAACATATTGATCAGCTGGATACTATTGAATATATCCATCCTGATGCACTCGGAGAAGCAATAAAAAAAGGTGAATGTAGGATAAAAGTTATCGACACTGACGCTATTTGGAATGGAGTGACGTATCAAGACGATCTTGTAGAAGTACAAGAAGCTATTAAAAAGCTGATCGATGATGGAGAATATCCTGAACATTTACGATGATAGTCGGGAATTACAGCTCCAAAATAATCGGGCAATGATCACTTCCTGATATGTGTATTTGATGTTGCATAGATTTTATCAGAGGAAGGATTTTTTGTGATACTCGAAAATAATCTAACCTTCGACCTACATTTCTTTCTCTCACGTCTCCACGATAGCTCCACCACGTATATTGATCTGCAAGTGTTGGATGAAAATAGCGGAAAACGTCTACAAAATTTTCACGTTCTAATTTATCCATTTCGGCTCTTTCGATCGGGAGAAATCCGATGGAATCTTTATTGGCTTCTGGTCTAGCGATGTCTATCGGACGATGACAAATGTTAAAATCTCCAGTAGAGATCACGAGGTAATCAGCTTTTTCTAACTCCTGAATATATGCTCTAAAGTCAGCATAAAACTGGAGCTTATAGGAAAGCATTTCTGTACCATCTGCTCTTGTTCCTCCATTGGGGAAGTAGAGATTAAGGAGGGCTATCTTTTTTTCATTAAAGGTAAAATTGAGCTGCGTAAAGCGACCATCTACGGAGAGTTTCTTTTCGAGCTGTGAAGTAGAAGAACTTGTATCAGGAGTTGCATCTCGTAACGATGGTCCTTGAGTAATTTCTTTGTTAGGAAGATTAGGACTCTCGTCAATAGTGATTTCACGGTTTTTGCGGTAAAAAATAGCGGTTCCGCTATACCCTGCTCTCGTCCCCTGATGCCAGATAAAATCGTAATCAACGAGGTGAAATTTGAGTTCTGGAAGGATCTGATGAGCAAACGCTTTGACCTCCTGAAGGCAAATAATATCTGGATCCGTATTTTTTACTCGATCATAAAACCCTTTGGAGATGACGGAACGAATTCCATTAACGTTTCGAGAGGCTATTTTCATAGAGAGTAACATAAAAATTTAAATACATAACTACGAGAAAATAGTAAATATTCTATTTCCTAAAACAAGATTTATTTCTTCTTTTCCTTGTATTTTTTGTGTAAACTTCTATCATGGAGCTATGAATCGCTACGATCACGCTCTTAGATATGAAATTTTCCAGAAATGAGAATATCTCCTTGCAAAAAATGCACTAATAGAAGCTGAGGTGATTTTTGATATTGGCAGTCATCTAGGATTCTTTGCTGAATGGTGCAGAGAGATTGGTAGTCAAGCAGAGATTTTCTGTTTTGAACCGATGGAAGGAATACAACAAGAAGCAAAAAAAAGGCTGAATCGAGATGATAAAGTCAGTTTTTTCTCCTTTTGAATTGGGCAGAGGGATGAAGAAATTGATTTTTTTGTCCATCCAGAAAAGACGATGCAATCCGGGAAGTATGAAAGTTTTCTCAATCCTCGGGGGAAAAAGAGAAAAGTACAAATGCAACCTTTAGCGCCTTTTCTTGAGCATTTGGAAGTCGGAGTGAATATCGCTGTAAAAATGGATATCGAAGGGATGGAATATGAAGTCTTGGAAAGCTTGTGAGAAGACATCTGGGAGAAAATCTCTACACTCGTGCTAGAAGTACATTTTTTACATCCAGAAGATGAGGAGAAATGGGGGAAATTGAGAAACTTTTTGCAAGAAAAATTCTGAAACCTAGAGGAAAAGAAAAGCGTCTATGATCCTAGGATCAGCCTTATTTTTTGTCATAGATAAGGTTTTACTCTCCTAGCATTCTCAGAATAAACATCACCCCAATACCACAAAGAAAGAAAAAAATCTGAAAGAGCGACTGGTGAAGCTTGGTATGTTTGTGCATTTCTGGAATCAAATCTGAACCCGCGATGTAGATAAATAACCCTGCAGCCAAAGGCGTCAGGAGAGCAGAGATTCACTCAATCGAAGCATCCAACAGATACGCCAATCCTAATCCAAGGAATGCTGTCAATGCAGTAAGAAAGTTACATATCAAAGCTTTTTTTTTGGAGAAACCTCAATGGATGAGCACTCAAAAGTCTCCTATTTCTTGTGGGACTTCGTGGATCAAGACTGCTAACGTGGTCGCAATTCAGATTTCTATTCCTCCTCCTAAAAAAGCGACTCCAATAATCATTCCATCCATGAGATTGTGCACACCATCGCCTACGAGGTTCATCCGTGCAAAAGGGTGTTTGTGATGCTCGGTAATCGGCATATGACAATGATTTCGATGAATAATTTTTTCGGTAATGAGTCCTATGAGGATTCATCACAAAAGTGCAAATGCTGTCAAATTACTGTACCCAAACTCTTGTACTGTCTCTGGTAAAAGATGTAAAAATGCGTCACCCATCAACGTTCCTGCTGAAAAAGCGATTACAAAAATCAGCATTTTTTTGAGTTTTTCTGTAGCGATACTGAGTGTAAATATTCCAACTAAAGAAACTAAACTCACTAAAAATACCGCAAGAAGAGCATATTGCATACTATGTAGGAAAAATAATTAAAAGAAAAAACGCTGAAATTATATGAGCACTCCT
>CAZEFV010000011.1:0-3601 GCA_964511595.1 uncultured Candidatus Peribacteria bacterium | reverse complement strand
TTTAAAGAGCATTTTATGGATTTCCTCCCTGCATATGGTCACAGTGGAGATGAGAGCCATCACAAAAAGGCGTATTACGGCTTTGACCGCAACGACAAAGCGTCTGATGATTGCGTACAGGATAAGTTTGTCCGTCACTGGATTCTACTACTATCCCTCACTGAATAAATAGGGGACCTCTGCAATTTTTCCCTTGATCCTGAAGGATTCCGATAGCTGGAGTTAATGGAGGCTCTAGGAGATTCCCCTCTTTATCTACCGCTGTCAATCTCCCCGCCACACAATTGGAAGCACTATATACTGCCCTTTCTTTCGCTTCTGGATCATCGGAATCTGAGACGTCTTGCCAAGTCCCGTTTCCATAGTGACAAAACCTCGCTATCGCACAGTATTCTTTTTTATCCAAAAGATCTACTCCTGCTCCTGGATAGAATTCTGCACCCTCTCTATATTCAGCTTTTGAAGCTTTTTCCTCGCCTATGAATCCTATCTTGCTATGATTTCCATCACAAAAAGGTTTGTTTGCTGAGAAACCACAGCGACAAAGGTGGGTGACTTCTGAATGAGGATGTTCTGTACCTTTTTCGAGATGATCTGCTCCTCCTGTATGAGGATCCGCAACCATTATTTCTTCTCTGATGGAGAGGTTACCAGAGACTTGATATGGACCATTTTTGAGGATGGTGATTTTAGGTTTTTTGGGTATTGTAGTCATGGTGAAAAAGGAAAGAGAAAAAAGACTGAATAATTCTTTGGAGCATAATCAATTTCTAGGTAAAAGCAAGATTAGTTCTGACTTTTATTTCTTTTTAAGTTTTTTGTAGTTCTTTATTACTATTTTTATCTTTTGATAAAGAATAAAAATAATCTAAAAATAATTGACTAATAAGACTAAAATATTTATACTCTTTTAGACATTGATATTCAATCATTAATAATAATCTACTCTATCAACATTAATCATTTTATTTTTTAATAACATCTTTATTTATGTGAAATATTGAAAATCATGTAAAAGACTCGAATTTTTACATCACGGGGATAGATACTATTGATAACGAAAAAATAGCAGAGCATATTTCAAATTCTGATTATAAAAATATCTCTGATATTTCTGATAAAGAGAATCTTTTCGCATTAAATAATGCAGATACTGATCATAAGGACAAAGAGGAAGCTACTGATTTTGAACTACAAAAGGAAAAAAATCGAAAACTTTTTAATAAATGTCTCAAACGGTTTCAAAAATATATTCATAAAGACCTTAACAAAAAACGTTTAAAAAATTTTTGAAAGAAAATTGCCAATCGAGAACGTGCCCTTAATAAAGATATTCGATATATTGAATATAGGGAAAGTGAAGAACCTTCAGCCTCTTGTGGCTATAACAGCTCACTCAGAAAACATCATCTGATCATTAAAGGCAATATCCCTCAACCACTATTAGAGAACATATTTATTCATGAAATTGCACATAGTCTAAATGTATATCCAAATAACCTTACCCTTGAAGAATTTAATTATATTTTAAAAGAAAATCTTATAATAGGAGAATCAGATTTTCTCTCCTATAATGACATGTTTGTGTCAGAATCTCCGAAACTTAAAGCTCTTGAAGAGACATTTAACGTTTCAAGGTATAGTTTTGATCCTCCTGAAATTATGTCTCAAATTTTTCAAATTAGATATCTTTTGGAAAAATATGAAATTGTAGATTCCTGAAATGCTATAGTAACTCAAAAACATCTTATGCTATTAAAAGAAGAAATCAAAAATAGCTCTGAAAATGTGAATTTTTTTTATGAGCGCCTTTTTGATGATATAGAGCAATGATATGATCTTGAATATCTTTTGAAGATCATGAATACTATCGCTGAGCATAAAGGACCTTGAGTAACTAACAATACTAGTTCTATTACATAAATTCATGATGTCTTTTTGTAAAAAGATCTGATGATAGTTGACCCATGGAGTAGGAATGTGTATACTGATTATATCTACCTTTATTTTATTTCATCTGAATATGAGTAGTAAAGTACACTCTGATATTTCTTGTGAAACTAAGGAAATTTCACAAGACGATGTTCAAGAGATTAAAAATCTTATTGAAGAACGTATTTTTTTATCACTTCAGAGCGATTATAAACGCTGCAAATGAGCATACAATAATGCTTGTACAACACTTTCGAATTATGAAAAAGAACTTTATGAAATTAAAAATAGAGATCCTGAACAATATCGTACACAGCTTGAACAGAAAATTGCAAATCTTAAAGAAGAATTTAGTATTTGTCCTACAACACAAGAGATAATAAAACGGCATCATAAACAATCTTGGAAATACCATCCTGACCGTCACCCTGAAGCTGATCCTGAACAAGTACAAGAGTTGACTGAGAAAATGGCTGAAATAAATGAAATGAAACAAAATAAAATGCTCTGTAAAGAAATAGAAAAACTTACCTTTTGGAAGGAATATTTTGATTGTATAGAACAGCTCCGCTATCCTGAGAAAGCACTAATAAAGGCAGAAAATAACGTAGCACAACAACAAATAAAATGTGAAGAATTGTATCAAAAAATGCAAGAAGCAAATGAGAAATTTATTTCTTCATCTAAATATGATGAACAAAAATAGTATAATTACCCCTTACCAATATCCTGACTTTGCTCTTGAAGATAAAAAAAGAAAAGAACAGCAGGGAGCTTTGATCAAAATCCTTCAAAGGCAAGAAGAATTAAAAAAAGTCTATTTGAGATATTTAGAAATAAGTAATGCCGTTGATATTCTTAAATGAGAACTGACCATTATTATCGAAGATGATTTTCCTGTTCTCGAAAAACAATATCATGACCTGAAACATCAATTAGATCAACTCTCTGATGAAAAAAGCATAATTCAACAATCTAAAGAAGATGTTAACAAAGAATTTAGAAAAAAAATCAAGGAAGTTCACCCTGATAGAAACCCCTCTAACCCGGAAGCTAGCAGTAAGACTATAGAAGTTTCTAAATTAAGAGATGAACAACTACAAGCAATTTCACAAGACGAAGATCTACTTCTTTTAAAAAGCAATAACATACAAAAAAAAATTGAGAACGCTGAGAAGCAATTAGAAGAAAAAATACAAGAAAAAAATTTTAAACAACAAAATATTGATCAACTACAACTTGTGAAGAAAAGGCTTCAAGCACAATATGATGAATATCTTTATCTAATTTCTACGAAGCAAGGAAAAAATTACCCCTCTACTAAGAATCAAAAAACTACCTCTCGAACTACTCCTTTATGAACTACTGTAATCATCGACAAAATCATTTAATTTTTAAAAAAAAATCTGAACACAGGATTCAGATTTTTTGTCTATTCACCAATACAAGAAAGAAAATGAGCTGAAGATGTACGTATTTTGTTCCGATCAAATCGGAAATTGTTTTGCTGTCAATTTTATAAGTGTAGAATGGTAGTCTATCCCCACGTTCTCGTAGGGATGCCTTGTTACGACTTAACCCCAGTCACTGATTTTCTCCTTAACCCACATAGTAAGTCTTCAAAGAACCTCAGCTCCCATGGTTTGACGGGCGGTGAGTGCAAGGAACA
>CAZEFV010000010.1:5714-13567 GCA_964511595.1 uncultured Candidatus Peribacteria bacterium | reverse complement strand
TGCACCGCATAAAATCCACATAATCTTTTCAAATAACACTTTTCCTTTTCTTACAGGAGATGCATAAATATCTACATCAGATTTTCCAGATCCCATCGGCATTTCCAAACCTTTTTTAGTAATCGGAGTATCAGGGAAAATCCTAATCCAAAGTTGCCCTACTTTTCTCGTATGACGTACAATCACCTTTCTGGCTGCCTCAATTTGCTTATTGGTTATGACACCACTTGTAGTAGCTTTCATCCCAAATTCACCAAAAGCAATAGTATTCCCTCTGGTTGCAGGACCTTTTAAATGAGGTCTAAACTGTTTTCTATGCTTTCGTCTTTTTGGCGTTAATAACATCCTGATAACAATCTAAATGAATAAAAGAAAGAAAAATCTGATTTTTTTACCTATTTTTCACCAGCAATTACGCTAATTCTAGTTTTTTAGTAGCATTTTTCTTCACAGAAGAATACTGCATCCCTTTTTGAATCCAAACCTTGATTCCAAGTACTCCATATTTTGTCATAGCCTGCATATAGTGATAATCAATATCTGACCTAAACGTCTGCAATGAAACTCTCCCTTGGATAAAATGTTCCGTCCTCGCAATATCTGTACCATTGAGCCTCCCTCCAATCTGGATTTTAGCTCCATCAGCACCTTTTTCCATAATTTTCGCCAAAGTATTTTTCACTACTTTTCTATAAGGCATACGATTTTCTATCTGTGTAGCAATAAATTCTGCCATCACTTTAGCAGAAAGCTCAGGTGTACGAACTTCCTTTACATTGATTTTAAAATCCTTTCCAAACTTCTTTTTTAATCAAAGTTCTACCGCTTTCATTTTTTCTCCATTTTTTCCCATCAAAGCTCCAACTTTCGTAGCAAAAAGGATAATTTCTCCTTCTTTAGCAGTTTTTCTAATAACAATTTTAGAAATCCCTAATCTTGGAAATGATTTTTCAATAAAATTTCTGAGCTGAATATCTTCCACAAAAAAATCTGCTCCCTGTCTTCTAGTTTTTGCAAACCATTCTGACTGTCGAGATTTCATAATACCAACTCTCATCCCTACTGGATTAACTTTTTGTCCCATAACGCAAAGATTATTTAGTAGTTAAAACAACTTTCACATAAGCTCTATATTTTTCATAATGACTGATTCTCGAACGAGAAACGAACCTAACTCTTTTAATTTTTGGTCCTCTTCCCACCTCAATTCTCTCAATCACAAGATCATCCAAAGCCAATTTTTCATTAGTTACCGCATTTGCTGTAGCAGATTTTAGCAACTTATAAAGAATTCTAGCTCCTTTCTTCGGCATATGTTCGAGGAGAACAAACGCATCTTTCACCTTTTTACCTCTCACGAGATCTGCTATCAGATTCATTTTTTTATCTGAAAGCAAGGCATATTTTAAGGTTGCACTTACTTGAGTCATAATATAAATAAATTAATAACTAAATGTGATATTTTCGGATTTTTCTCCCTAGTATAGAGAGAAAACATCATTCCGAAAGTTTATAGGATGAAATGTAAAGAGAATAAGCATCAATACTTCCTCCTCCCAACATTAGAATGGATGTCCTTTAAAGGTTCTCGTCAAAACGAACTCACCCAATCTATGTCCCAGCATATCCTCGGTCACATACACACTCACAAACTGTTTCCCATTATGTACAGCAAAGGTGAAACCTACCATTTCAGGGATAATGTGGCACGCTCTATCCCATACTTTGATAATTTTTTTATCTCCTGTTTCATTCATTTTGGTCACTTTGCGAAGAAGTTTTTCATTCACATAGAATCATTTTTTTAGCGATCTTGCCATAGTTTACCTAGCAAATAAGTAAATAAAAGTCTGAATAATCTCCCAATTCTCTAAAAATTTCAAACAATATCTAAATCAAATTATTTCGTTCTCTTGGATACAATAAATTTCGTTGACCATTTCTTGTTATTTCTCGTCTTCATACCTGCAGCAACCCTCTTCCCTGAGAAAGATTTTTGCATTTTAAGTCCAATTGGAGAATGTGCTTCACCTCCTCCATGCGGATGATCCACCGGGTTCATATTCTTACCAAGATTACGAGGTTTCTTTCCCATCCATCTTTGTCTTCCTGCTTTCCCAACTTCCACATTTTTATGTTGTTCATTTCCAAGTACCCCAATAGTAGCTCGGCAATTTTTATTAAACTTTCTCACTTCTCCTGAAGGCATTTTGACAAATACTAACCCTTTAGCCTCATCTCTACCAGAGATCAATGCAGAACTTCCCGCAGACTTAATGATTTTCCCAGCAGAAAAAGGAGTAATTTCTAAACAATGAATATTCATACCTTCGGGAATATCTTTAAGTTGTTTTCTATTCCCACTAGCAATAGGAGCTTTTTCTCCATACATTACATCATCTCCTACTTTGATTCCCTGTCGAGCCAATACATATCTTTTCTCACCATCAGCATAATTAAGGAGAGCAATTCTAGAAGTCCTATACGGATCATATTCAACCGTTGCTACTTTTGCAGGAATATCTGCTTTATCATATCCTCTAAAATCTACAAGTCTATAGAGTCTCTTATGTCCTCCACCCATAAATCTAGAAGTAATGCGTCCTTGGTTATTTCTTCCTCCCGTCTTACCAAGGAAAACCGTCAAAGATTTTTCAGGCTTCTTTGTTGTTAATTCAGAGAAGTCATATCCTACCATAAACCTTCTAGAAGGTGTATATGGCTTATATTTTTTCAATGCCATTCTTGTCCAAAAATAAATAAGATAAATAAAGCTGAAAGAGATAATACATATTACGTTATCTCAATAGACACGTTTTACATTCCAAGTTCAATCTTCTCTTTATCAGATAACGTGATTACCGCTTTTTTATAAGAAGCTCTCACCTGTTTTCTCTGAGAACGTCCTTTGAAAGGAACGTTAACAATATTGATTTTAAGAGGATGTACCTTGTATAAATATTCAACAGCCTGTTTCACGTCGTTTTTATTAGCATCACCATGCACTTTAAAAGCATATTTATGCTCTTCTTGAGCTTGATGAGTTTTTTCCGTCAACACAGGTGACAAAATGATATCATAAGGTGAAAACGTTTTTAACGCTTTTGGAGCATTATTTTTCTTTGCTCTCTGCTGAAGTTTTTCTCTAAATGTCATCAGTATTCTATAAAACAATTTAAATAAAGTTTTTGATGCTTAAGATTCAAAATGAAGTTTAAACGATGAATTTTTTATACATAACGTTACTCAGACACAATTATGCACTAACATTTAAAGCATTCAAAGCATCCTCCAAAAATACTACCTTATCTACATTCATCACATCTCTTGGATTCAAATAATCTAAGAGAAGATACTTTACCTTAGGAATATTACGAAAAGATTTTTCAACACCTTCTTGCTTAGTCTTCATTACCAACAACACTTTTTTATTAGTAAGCCCTAAAGCCTGCAAAATAGCAACAGCATCTTTAGTTTTTGGCTGCATTTCAGAAAGTTGCAATCCTGCAAGTCCTTCTTCCTTTGCTTTTAAAGTAAGCAATCCATTAAGAGCAAGTTTTCTCGCTTTTTTAGTCATAAACTTCTCAAAATTTCTCTCAGAAGTAGGACCAAAAGCAACACCTCCATGTCTACGAATAGGTGAGTTTTTATCTCCTACTCTCGCATTTCCTGTCCCTTTTTGTTTGTAAAGCTTGCGACCAGAACCAGCCACCTCACCTCTATTTTTAGTAGAAGCAATCACATGACGAGCATTAGCCATCTGAAGTAAATAATACTCATGAATCAGAGTTTTATTCACTTTTTCATCAGCAAACACTTCAGCATTAAGCTTCACGTTAGAGACTACTTTACCATTTTTATCATAAACATCTACAGCATAAGCCATTTCTATAAATTAAGTTAGTCAATAAAAACTATTCAATAATGAATTTTAGAAGTCCATTTCTTCCCCCAGGAAGAGAACCTTTGATAGTCAATAACTGCTCATTATCTCTCTGCAAACGATCTAATATGCTAATCTTTTTGAGAGTAATAGCCTCATCTCCCATATGTCCAGCATGAGGATGATTTTTCATTGTTCTACGAGGTTTTCTATTTCCCATAGAACCAACATGTCTATGAAATTTTGAACCATGAGTTTTAGGACCTCCTGCTACATGAAATCTCTTCATTGCACCTTGATATCCTTTTCCTTTTGAAGTTCCTTTTACAGTAACCAGCTCTACCCCATCCAAAAAAGCAACATCCAAATCACTTCCAGCCTCATGAGCAGAAACGAACGCATCATCTACTTTAAACTCTGCCATCATTTTATAAGCTTTTTTCTGCCCCTTCTCTTTTCCTAACTCTTTTTCTTCAACACCAATAACCACGGCAGAATATCCGTCTTTATCAGCAGTTTTATATCTCAATATTTTTTGTGGCAAAATCTCTACAAGAGTCACTGGAGTCAATTTCCCATCAATCCAGAGTCTCGTCATCTCCTTTTTTGCTACCACCAAGCCTCATTTATTGTACATAATTACAGTAAGAATTCAGAATAAAAATAGTATTCTGTGGTCACAACATATGACACAGCACTAGAAAACCTTAATATCCACCAATATCCCCACAGGGATTGATAAAGTCTGCAGATATTCTACTGTTTTCGGACCAGTTTCGGTGACATCAATCAATCTCGTATAAGAAATTCTCTCAAACTGTTCTCTAGAACTCTTATATTTAAAGTTTGATCTCAACACAGTATATACCTTTCTCTTTTTTGGCAGAGGAATAGGGCCTTTTACCTCAGCTCCTGATTTCACGAGCAAACCAAGCACCTTTGCAACTGCCGCCTCGAGCATTCTAACATCATAGCTCTTCAGCTTAATTCTCAATTTTGGATTTTGATCTTTTTTAACAGCAGACATTATCAATCACTTTGAAGAGTAAATAAAAACCTGACCACCAACCAAGTGGAGGACACTCATTAGCGAGTATCGCCCACCAGTGGTCACTTGAAAAAACTATGCAACTACTTTTGTAACTACCCCAGCTCCTACAGTTCTACCTCCTTCACGGATAGCGAATCTGAGCCCTTCTTCCATAGCTACTGGGTAGATAAGATCTACAATAATTTTAGCATTATCACCAGGCATAATCATTTCTACTCCCGGAGCTAATTCAATATTTCCTGTAACATCAGTTGTTCTAATAAAGAATTGAGGTCTATATCCAGACATAAATGGAGTATGCCTTCCTCCTTCTTCTTTTTTAAGTACATACACCTCAGCTTCAAATTTATGAGAAGTTTTTACAGTTCCTGGTTTACAAAGCACCTGTCCTCTCTCGATAGAGTCCTTATCTACACCTCTAAGCAAAAGACCAACATTCATACCAGCCTCTGCTTGATCAAACTGCTTATGGAACATTTCTACTCCAGTAACAACAGTTTTTGTAGGTTCAGCACCTAGTCCAAGAAGTTCTACTTCTTCATTCATTTTAATAATACCTCTTTCAATTCTTCCTGTAGCAACAGTTCCTCTACCTTTGATAGAGAAAACGTCTTCTACTGGCATCAAGAAAGGTTTTGCAGAATCTCTCTCAGGAACTGGAACGTAGGTATCCAAAGCACCAAGGAGATCCCAAATACATTTAGCAGATCCAGCCTCATCAGCAGCATTTTCTACAGCTTTAAGAGCAGATCCTCTAATAATAGGACAGTCTTTATCGTAGTGATTTTTAGCCAAAAGATCTCTGATTTCCTCTTCTACGAGATCAATCATATCAGGATCATCTACCATATCACATTTATTCAAGAAAACCACAATCTTTGGTACATTTACCTGGTAAGCCAAAAGAACGTGTTCTCTCGTCTGAGGCATTGGTCCATCTGTAGCAGCAACTACAAGAATAGCTCCATCCATCTGAGCAGCTCCAACGATCATATTTTTCACATAATCAGCATGTCCTGGACAATCAATATGAGCGTAATGTCTAGCATCCGTTTCATACTCTACATGTCTAGTTGCGATAGTAATTCCTCTAGCCTTCTCTTCAGGTGCATTATCAATTGCATCATACGCAGAAGCTTTAGCGAGACCTTTTGTAGCACATACCGTAGTCAAAGCAGCCGTCAAAGTGGTCTTACCGTGATCAACGTGACCTACAGTACCTACATTTACATGTGGTTTTGTTGCCATAGTCAATAAAAATAAATAATAAAAAGAAATCTGATTTCTCGTCCTTGGCTGCTTTCGAACTAGCGAGCCACCAATCGACTAAAGAAATCATGTCCATTACTAGCCAAATTTCACAGATAGAAACTGGTTGTAGTAACAAACGTCTAAAGATTAAACATCTCCACTATACAGATTTCCTACACAATTTCAAGTGATTTTGACACTTTTTAGACAAAAAAGTTCTAAAAGAATAACCTTTAGAAAAAAATAACGAAAAGAAAAACTCCCTGCCGAAACAGAGAGTATTTTCTTTAAACAAAATGTTTAAACTAAACTATTTACCAGCTAATCTAAAGTCTCCCCATTTAATAGGATCAGCGTAAGTACTGTCGATAGTGTAAGTGTAAGGACCTCCATCTTCATCTACAGTATAAGTCAATCCATCAAGAGTCATAGTTTTAGTAGCATTTACATTAAGTTTTAGCTCAACTGCAGCATCTCCCTTTGCAATAGCAATAGGTGAGAATGTTCCAGTCTGTGCTACACCTTCAGCTATAGTAACTACATTACCTCCAATAGAAGCACCAGCAACATTAGTTCCTACTAATTGAGTAAGAGTAAAGATACTATCATATCCATTAAGAATAGAAATGATCATTTCATTTTTAGTAGTATCTACACTTTTTACAGTAACGGTAGGAATAGCTCTAACGAAGAGATATTTCAAAGAAAGAGTTCCTGCTTTACTTGCGCTTCCTGAAATAGCATAATTAGTGATATTCACTTTAGTTCCAGAAATTGCATCTGTAGGAATAGTTGCTCTAACTTCTACTTTATGTTTTCCTTCAGCGGCATAAAAATTAAAGTTATCGAATCTAAGTAAAGTTCCTAAAGGATTAATAAAAATAGTAGCCTGAGTATCTTGATCGTCAATAAACAACTTATGAGCAGTAGAACCAGTAAAAGCTCCATTCAATACAAGACCAGTAAGATCTACATACCCATTAGTAACATTAATATCAAATGTTGCCAATGTTTTGTTAGAACCAGCTATAGCTATTGTATTAGCACTTCCAGCATTAGAAACGTTAATACTAGCTGTTCCTGCAACCTGAAGATCTACAGTAGTCACAGTGTTAGACTTAGTATCATTTCCATCTAATCTTCCATCTGCATAGATATCAAACGCAATTTTTCCTGTTGCAGCTGCATCAGTTGCATCAAGATATGCATCTACCTTAATTTTTGTAGCTTTTTCTCCTATAGTTCCAAGACCTTGAGTAATTTTACAGGTAGTAAAACCTACTGCCTCAGTTCCACAGTTATAAGCCGTTCCATCAACATACACTGTAAGAGCGATTTTAGCCTTAGTTAAGCTAGTATTAACACCAGAAAGAACAATAGATCTTCCTGTAACGTCACCCTTTTTTGCAACCAAATCCCCCTCAAAGATAGTTCTCGTAGCAGCATCTCCTACAACCACTTTCTGAGCAGAAAGGTTAGAAGTTTCAGTTAAAGAGAAAGTAGGAACTTTCACATTAACTCTAGCTAGTTTGATTACTCCAGCAATTGCTGTAGAAGAAGCAAGCATTTCTCCATTGTTAAGGAATTCTACATTGGTTCTAAAAGAACTTGCAGTAATATTTTTGAAAGAAATCAAATTTCCTGTAACATTAGTATTTAGATCTGCCA